>NZ_JALVIW010000025.1:0-1768 GCF_027028515.1 Desulfurobacterium sp.
AGCCATCACTATCCTTTATAAAATATGAAGAATGAACGGTATCTATCAGTTTTGACTTTTCTACCGTAATAGAATTATTGATTTTTTCTGTAATAGTTTTCATAACTCCTCCTGTGGAGTTCTTGAAAATGATACCATAATTTGGTATAAATAACAACAGAACCAGGCAAGGAGAGGCAGTATGAACAGAGGAGATTTCGTGCACCTGCACCTGCATACACACTATTCACTTCTTGATGGAATGATAAAGCCAAAGGAACTTGTTAACAGAGCAAAAGAAATCGGAATGCCAGCAGTTGCCGTAACAGATCACGGGGTTCTCTACGGTATATACGACTTTTACGTTAACGCTAAAAGTGCCGGCATTAAGCCTATAATCGGTGGAGAATTCTACCTTGTTGACGAATATACGGAAAAGGATAAACCGTTTCACATAATTTTACTGGCCAAAAACGATACGGGATTAAGGAACTTAATTGAATTGGGAACAAAAGCTTTTCTTGAGGGTTTTTACAAAAAACCCCGTATCAGGAAAAAAGATCTCTTTAAGCACAGAGAAGGATTAATAGTTTTGTCGGCCTGCAAGTTTGGAGAACCACAGGTTTATCTTTTAAGTGGCCAGAAAGATAAAGCTATTCAGGTGATAAAAGAATATAAAGAGGTCTTTGGAGAAGATTATTATCTTGAAGTTCAGAACCACGAACCTCAAACACCCACCTCGGCTACTTTTAAGGGAGCTGAACTTGAACAGTTTCTCGAAAGTGAAAGGTTGATATTTGAAGAGTTTTTGGACATAGGAAATACACTTGGAGTTAAGTGCGTGCTGACAAACGACGCCCACTACCTAAACCGTGACGACTGGGAAGTACACGATGTCCTGCTTGCAATCCAGACTAAGAAAAAAGTTACAGATAAAAAGAGAATGAGATTTCCGACAAAGGAATACTACTTCAAAGATGCAGAAGAAATGCTGAAAGTATCCAAAGGGGTAAAAGAACTTCTTTTAAACACGCTCGAAATAGCAGATAAGGTAGAGGGAACCTATCAGACATTTGAGAATAAAGGCTATCTGTTTCCCGAAGTTCAGGGAGTAGATAACTACGAAGAAGAACTAAAAAGACTTGCATACGAAGGTTTTGAGCAAAAGCTGAAGCAGGGGAAAATACCTTTTGAGAAAAAAGAAGAATACAGAAAGAGGCTTGAAGAAGAGTTAAAAATCATAAACGATATGAAATTTCCTGGATACTTTCTGATCGTAAGAGATTTTATAAAATGGGCAAAGGACAACGGGATTCCTGTTGGCCCCGGAAGAGGATCAGCAGCCGGTTCACTTGTTTCCTACTTAATCGGGATAACTGAAATCGATCCCATTCCGTTTAACCTGCTGTTTGAAAGGTTTTTAAATCCCGAAAGGGTGACAATGCCCGACATTGATGTTGACTTCTGCAAGGAAAACAGGGAAAAAGTCATTGAATATGTAAAAGAAAAGTACGGAAAAGACAGGGTATCAATGATAATTACCTACGGAACATTTGGTCCCAAAATGGCCGTTAGAGAAGTAATGAGGGCTTTTAACCGGCCGCCGTCAGAGATAGATAAGTATTCAACAATGATAGATAAAGATGTCAAAACCCTCGATGAAGTATTTCAGGCACTTCCCGAACTTGAAAACATCTTAACCGAAGTAGAAAAGCAGGTTATCAGAAGAATTGAAGGACTTATAAAACAGGTCGGGGTTCACGCTGCCGGCGTCATAATTGCTCCGGAT
>NZ_JALVIW010000026.1:0-5390 GCF_027028515.1 Desulfurobacterium sp.
GTCCCATAAGCCACTATATCCCTTTCTGTTTCGGGAGAGGGAGCTATCTTTGAAAGAGTAAATATAGCGTCGAGAAGGTCGTTTATTGCATTGGTATAGAATGCAAGCTCTTCTTTGAGGGGAATCTGTAAATTGTCTACTTTTTTCCTAATAACATTCAACTGAGTAAGATAAACACCAAAAGCTTCGTTTATTTTCTCGTTTGAAAGATATGGAAGCTTATCAGTATCAAACTCCTGTAAAAACTTACTTGCACGCTGTATGGCCTCATCTGTCTTTTTCCTCTGCTTCGGAAGCAGGTCTTTAAACTTCATACCACCGGAGCCGATATAACCAGCAGACATTCCCCTTTCTTTTTGAAGTTCCTGAACGACATCCGACAAAATATCTATCAGCTTCGTAGTTGACTTTAGAGTTTTAGCACTATCTAGATCTGCTTTAAGTTTCTTATAACCCATAAACGAATAAGTAATTGAAATGGCAAATATTGCCATAACCATAAGTAAAAAGATGTTTCTTACCCTGTACAGGGATTCTCTGGTAAGTTCCATAACTACCTCCTCTTAGCAGGTTATAGGTATTGCTTAAGTATTTGATTAACCGCTTCCTTACAACTTCTCTTCTTGTAAACGCAGTCAGACGGTATCTCTTTGATAAGTTCTTCCATAAACAGATTTACATTGTCGTAGGTGATCTGTGCGATGCCAAGCCTTTCCTTGGCATCATCTACTATTGTTTCTCCTATGAACCCTAACGCTTCAGATAATATTTCCTTTATCTTTTCCTCAAACTCTTTCGGAAGTGGTACAGATTCAGTTTGATTAATATCAATTTCCTGAACGGTAATAATGTTTAACCTTTTGTACTGTTCAATAGTTTTTACAGTTTCGTCTATGTGTGAATGGATGAAAAGACCTTTTTTCAGATCTCTCTCCTTACAGAGTGTATAGAATACAAGGAAATCCTCGGGTTTCATCTGAACAGATTCTTTTACATTTTCAGGCTTTATGTCACAGACAAGCTTTTTCTCCCTCAATGTTTTAAAGTAGGCTTTTCCTTCGTCGTAAACCCTTGCAACATCCATTCCCACCTGTATAGTAGGAACACGCCAGTTGTACATATCAGGAATGCTTGTTTCTTCAAACAGTAGTGTCCCTTTTGGCCACGTGAGGGGATAAACAAGTGCACCTATTACTATTGCATCTTTTCTGTGCTGTAATCTCAATGAGTTATCTATCATATCACTGATTATAGAACAGTTGTTGGTTGCAACTCCCTCAAAAACATTTTCCCCGATGTAAAAAATAAGCTCTTCTGCTCCGGGACCGTTTACACGGATAAATCCGGATACCCCGTTGTTGATTATCTGCATTACCGTGTCGATAAACTTCATATCGTCTTTCAGGTTATCAAAGTTTGCCTGTATTCTTGTGCCCATTTTACCTCCTTTTTCTCTCCAATATTTTACAACAAATTTTACATTCTCGTTCCTACAAGGCCACTAAACGGACCCTCAAGACGCTGGAACACCTGGTTAGCCTTAATTCTTGACGCACCTACTATTTCAACTGCACCGTCAAGTATGTAATCAGGTAGTGAATACCCGATCTGCCACGCCAGTATTGTAGCAACAATAGTAGAGAGAATCAGGAACGATCCATCAAGAACACCGCTTAAGAATGCAGACGGTATGCTCTTTGCAGATTCTATAAAGCTTGAACCACCTTTATCTATTGCTCCAAGTATCACGTGCGTCGGTATGTAGTAGGTAAACAGGAATATTATCCTTGAGAACGCAAGTGCTATTCCAGCACTTATGGTTAAAACAGCAGGATAGAATGTCATTTTATAAAGTTCCATAAAGAACCTTAATACCATATTCGGCTGATTTGTGGCGGCCGCTACTGCATAGAACGGCAGGAGAATAACAAGAACGAAAAGTTCAAGAAGATACTGAACAAACCTTACAATCACAGCAAGACCGGTTATGATAAACGGCATAAGCTTTAACAGAACTATCGCTATAGAGTAAGCAAGTATGTAAATGTATATCTTTCCACCTATTCCAAGAATTACAGAAAGCACGGTTGCTGTTACAACACCGGCAAGACCGGCAAGACCAATATTTACAGTTGTTAAAACACCCGATAGTATGTCGTTCATTATCTTGAGTATGTTGTTCACAAACGGCAAACTTAAGAGAATCAACGCCTTTCCTATGTAGTACATAACCTCAGAAGTAATAGTTCCAGCTATTCTATCAATTTTTTCAACAGGGTTGCCGTTCGTCATAAATCCATAAACAGACTCTGCTCCTGCCTTGAGCCATCTGGCAGCTGTTGTAACAGCACTTCCTATACCACCTGCAACAGACTTTCCAAATCCGTAAGCCTTTGCAAGGTAGTCTGTCAGACCAGGACTGTTTAGTGGATAGTTTTTCTCTCCTACCTTTGTTGCAATTATCGGATCAACACTTGTTCTGATTCCTGGTATGCTGTCTATGAAGTAAAAGATCGAGTACATAGGAATTATCGCAGGAGCAAGAAATCCATACTGGTCTTTTGTTGAGTTTATAAGTGTAAGCAGTTTTTCTACTTCTTCGTTAGATTCGGTTTCATTCTTCTTTATATCCTGTGCCATTAGCTTGTATTTCTTCAGCTGAGGACATACCTGGTCTAAAGTCCAAAATACATCATCACACGCTCCGATATGGGAAGCCCTGGCCATTTCAATAGAAGCCTGGTCATACTTATCAAGATCAGCACAGGAAGAAATAACAACTTCCTGGCCTCCCACGTTTACACGGCACTCCTGATACATTTGAGCACCGGAATCGGACATAAAGTAAAACACAGGCATTCTCCACGCTTCATCTACGGCCTTCGCCAGAGATTCATAGTTCAACCTTCCACTAATGTCTGCGTAACTGTAGGCATAGCCGTCATAGGTCATAGTCTTAAGGAAAATATTGGTAACAACCGTGTTCACATAGGGAGTTACTCCATGCTCTGCAACATCAACCCCCCACAGAATAAAATTCCTCATCATTGTAAGTGCTAGTGGTGTATTAATTGTGGATATATCAGGATCAGCCCACTCGTACTTCGGCTTATCCTCCATCTTCTTAGCTAAATCCTCATACTTTTTGATACAGTTGTCGTATTCCTGAGCAAGCTCTTCACACTGCTGTTCCATCGTTGAACCACAAAGGGCCTCAAATGAACCCTGAACGGATAGTTTGTTAAACAGGTCTGTAATACTACATTCACCGGTTATGATACAGAGCAGATCATCAAATATGTCCCCTAAAGAACCACCACTATCTTCATTATCACAGTAGATAGTTTTGTAATCCTGAGCCTCATTTTTACACTCTTCCACAAGAGTCTGAATGTCTGAACACATTGCTACAGGATCTATTTTCTCCTGCTTTACGGTCGGGTTAACATACGATCCCGTTATGTTCGGTGGAAGAGGCAAAGAGAAGAAAAGCATAACAGGAATAACCTGTAATGCCTTCCCTTTATATGTGGCTGATAAAAGATTCTGGAAAGAAGAACCAGGATTTCTCATTATGTCGTTCCAGTTTTTAAATGTATGGCTTATTAAATGCCAGCTTAATACTACTACGAGAATTATGTAGGCCATAAAGATCGAAAAGCCTTTAAGAACTTTTAAGTAAATGGTATAAAATCCCTGAATTCCTGCATAAAGGGGCGTATTCTGAATTAGAGCTGGTGCAACATCTTTTACTGTTTTGTCAAAAAGAAAAACTCTTACAAGATAATTCGGAAGTGATATGTCAAGATATCTCAAGTTGTTCTTATCTGTAGTATCTTGGACCTTTAAACCAATTCCACCGTACTTGTTGGTAAGTGCATAAGTACAGACAAGAGTTGATTCAAGGTTATCAGGCGCATTTCCTGCATCTTTATCAATATACCTGTTAAACACGCAGGTACAGTATGTAGGAATTGCCATATTGCTCGACGGCGTTCCGTAAACGCTGGCAAGTACTGTCCCACCTTTTCCGGTTTCCTCTGCTATCTTTTCACATAAAGCCCGACACGAACCCTCTTTTAAATCTACCTTATCAGGACAAAACGCTCCAAGTGCTGATGAAGTTAGAAGCACCAGGAAAAACAGGATTCCCAGTATTCTTTGCATTTTTCACCCCTTTCTGCTATAATTTATTATAACAGTCAAGTAAGGGAGAGCAAGGAATGAAAAGAGTGCTTTTAACACTTCTTGCCATTTTCGTTATAACTACTCCTGCTATGGCCAAAAACAAGAAAAATGCCGTGTTCTTCAAAGAAGTAGTAGTAAGATATCCACTAGTCTATTATCAACCTGTACACGCCGAAAATAAACCCGTAGAATGCTTACCCTGCAACAAAAAAGTGAAAAAAGTTGTAAATTCTATGATTAAAAAATCCCCTTCAACCGAAACAGTTAAGTTTAAATAGGTCAATTACAGTAAACCAGTTTTTCTATGGGTTGTTTCTGGCAGTAAACTTTTCTGGTTTTATAGATAAATTCTGCCGTATCAACTACATTATCCACGCTTCCGTTAGGGGAAAATCCGTCAAAAAATCCGTCTTTATCTAAAACTATGTAAACATAATTGGTTGGTGGATTTATTTCTGTATTTCCTACTTTAACGGTTTTTTGTTCAGAAAACTCACACTTAAAAACTCTTTTATCTGTATATTGATTCATCGACATAGCTCCTGTTATGCATTCGTATATTATTGCTTGCATAGCCTTTGCTGAAGCCCTCTGTAAATACTGCTTGTAAGCTGTATAGGCTATTACGCTTAAAAAAATCATTATAGTAACAACTACCATAAACTCTGTCAGCGTGAATCCCTTTCTTTTCATCTCCTCCCCGGGGATATAAGGTTTTCCACTTTCTTCGCAAACGATAAAGGCTCATCGTAAACAAGAGCATAAATAAAAACTTTAAATACCTCTACTATATCTTTCGCAAAAGCAGTTAAAGGAATTTCCTTAACACTAATTTTCCCAGGTTCTACCGTTTCAACAACCACTCTCGTACTCTGTTCTATTAAATCGTAGTTTTCCTCTCCATTTATAATATCAGTTGTTTTTAAAAGTTCTCCCTCTAATGAAAACTTGATTTCCTTCCTTCCCTGCTTTACCCTGCCGGGTAGCTCAACGTGAAATGTTATTACATTAGGATTTTCTCCACTAAGAAAGTCAAGTAGTGGCATTTCAAATTTTGAATAACCTCTATATAGGCTCTGTATTTTTTCTAGATTTTTTTTAAATTCCGATAAAAAATAAAATGAATCCCTATTAACTACCCGCCGTGCAAACCATAAATGCTTTCTTAAATAACTCTTTAGCTTTTCTGCATATTCCTTGAG
>NZ_JALVIW010000027.1:0-1743 GCF_027028515.1 Desulfurobacterium sp.
AGCGAGAGATGGGCAAAGTCCGCAACCGTCTGCCTTTGCATCTGGGCATCGTTTTCGCCGATGCCCATCAACCCCTGCGCATCATCCTTGATGCGGGGCGAAGGATGCTCAATCAGCAAGGGAATATGCAAGTTTGGAAAGTCGTAGAAGTGCGAAAACAGCTTGGCCAAGATGGAACTTTACCTAAACGTTTTAATGATAACAAAAGTGGTCAATTCGCTAAATGGTATGAAATCATCCTGAAAAACGGAGAAAAAAAAGTAACTTGGTATATTCCTGCTGTAATGGGTGATGGGCAAACAGAAGATTATTGGTATCCTTATGTTTTCTGGATAAAAGATGCGAATAGAAATCCCAACCCTTCGACTGCTACAATTCCTCGTAAACGTTTTTATCAAGCTCTTAATCCTTTTCCTCCAAAAATTAGAGGCGGGTTTCAACCCGGTTGGCTTGTCCATGCTGGCGATTTAATCCCCGGCGACGTTGTATACTTCACTCCGGCAACTTTTGATTTCATTTGGCTTGGTCACCCGGAGGCAAGATTCCAGATCACTTATAACAAATACGGTCGGCGCTTGGGAACCTTGAGCAGACCCTACTTACTCGCTGAACTCGAGGATCTAAAAGAAGCCAGAAAAATATTTAAAGAAAATCTCTCTATCAATCAAACCTTTATCCTACGAAATCTTATTGAAAATAAAAGAAAAGAGTGGTTTTCGGATTGTCCGGACAAATCATTTAACGATGAAATTTTTAAAAAGTTTTGCGAAAATGTTCTTAAAAATCTTAAATGGGACAGAAAACCTTCTAAAGAAGAGTATAAAAAACTCGTCCATTATGCCCAAACCGGCCTTATAGCCGACGTAGTAGAACTTTTTCATCACATCATGAAGGAAGAGTCTAATGATAAAAGATAAGAAAATTTGGGCCAAGTTTGAAGCAAATTTTCAGCGGAATATTCCAGCTGACTATCTGGACAACCTGAAAGTTCTGGAAAACTTAATACAACATGCCAGGGCAATAGGAGCTTGGCCTCCTGAAGAAATTTTGGAAGGTATAGAACAAGATATTCGTCTTGCTAAAATTATAAACACTTATGAAGAATTTACTGAAAAAGATAGCTGAAAAATTGGACAGCAGAAACATCCCTTATATGATAATCGGTGGGCAAGCAGTCTTGCTATATGGTGAACCTCGTCTAACAAGAGACATAGATATAACTTTGGGAGTAGATATAGAAAAGTTACCAGAAATAATATCTCTAACAAAAGAATGCAGACTGAAAATACTAACGGAAAATCCTAAAGATTTTGTCCAAAAAACCTGGGTATTACCGACCTTTAATAAAGAAAGTGGTTTTCGTGTTGACTTTATTTTTTCCTGGAGTCCTTACGAAAAGGAAGCTCTTTCGAGAGTTAGAATTGTAAATATCGAGAATTATCCGGTCAAGTTTGCTTCTCCGGAAGATGTAATTATCCACAAAATGTTAGCCGGCCGTCCCAGAGACTTCGAAGATATAAAGTCAATTCTTAGAAAACAAAAAGTCAACAAAAAGCTTATTACTTACTGGTTAAAAATTTTTTCACAAGGTTTAAAAAAAGATTTACAGAAAGAATTTGAGTCCCTTTGGCAGGAGGTCCAAAATGAGCTTTGAGATCCATCGTTTCTTTTTGATGACCATTGATCCCGTGCATGTAGGTACCGGCGGCATGCTCTTGGGAAGGGTCGATAATCCTATTGTAC
>NZ_JALVIW010000028.1:0-1734 GCF_027028515.1 Desulfurobacterium sp.
GCATTACTTTTATGAACTTGTTGTCTTTTTTGAAAACTACTACTTCCTTGCCGATTAATGGTTCAATTTTTTTGCCGACACTTTCGTCGAGGTTGTGGAGATAGATTGTGTACATATCATCTTCTATGCGGTAATAACCGTCTTCGTCTTTTGAAAGGACACCTATTATCCGTGCAGTTTCAGGTCTGTATTCCAGGTATTCCTGAATTGTCATTAAAGGAGGAAGAGATTTGAGCATTACTCCACCTCTATCTTTTCAAACTGGAAAGTAAATCCCTCATTTAATATCAGAGTAAGTATAAGGTAAAATCCTACTATTTTCTGCCTGTCTTCGTAGAACTTTAATAAATCCTTTATCCCCATTACACTCGATAGAGAAAACAGGCCGTTAAACGCCCTGAACATTCCCTTGTTTTCGTCGTAGTAAATCCCGACTATGTTCCCTATACGGGGTAGAAACTCTACCGAAAAACCGTTGGCGTTTAAATATTCCTGAACCTCATAGGCCACTTCATTTTCATCTCCGACGATAAAAAGGAATTCGTGTCCCTCTTCACTCATTTTAGATACAATAGAAATTTCCCTGCGATCTACCACATTTTCATTTTCGAAAAAATACTTACTCAAAAGGTAGTATAAAACACCGAAATCTTTATACTTTTGCTGTAAAAAATCGGTCAAACTCATAAGGACAGCCTGTTTTTTGTTCTTACTTAAAAGGTCTTTTACAAACTTGCCGAGATTCTCTTCTCCAACGCCACTAAAGGATATTCCCTCAAATACACATTCAAAATTCCCCTGCTCATCAACAAAGCCGTTATATTCCACATTTTCATACGGAAGATAGAAGTAAACTACATTGTCAAGTATTCCACCGTTGACTTTTACAGTCTTTATCTCCTCTTCCGTTCTTGAAAAAATTGCTGTTCCCATCTCCTAACCTCTGTCTTTCTTTATTATAACCGATATCTATATTTTGCCTGATTTTTATCAAAAATTCAACCTACTTTTCCCCCACCACCGATTAACCTGTTTATACTGCATAATTAAAATATTTAATAGCTCTATCCCTTTAAAAATCGTTTTTGGTAAAATTGGATATAATATTTCTGTAAAAAAGCGTGGAGGAAGGAATGATAGAGGTAGCAGGAAACAATCTTGTAACGCTCATTGCCGGTGGTGGAGGACTTGTAGTAGGTGGAGTTCTCGGTTTTCTTTTCTGTCCTAAAAAGAAAGAAGAACTCAAGGTTCAGGACGATGTTGGAGAAAAGGTAGACTACCTTATTTCCAAGGTTGAATCAATTGGAGATGAGGTTAGAAAAGCCGTTCAATACAGAAAAGAAGATATGCTGAAAAAGGCTGTTGAAAGTCTAAACAGGTTGTCTGTCAATGTGGACAACCTGATAACCGAACTTGAAAACAAGAGCTATCCTGAAAACATTGTTTATGCATTAAGAGATGTTTCTTCAAGAATAAAGTCTATTTCTATTGATGAAAGTTTCAACGATTTTACAAAAGAGGTAAATAGAATAGAAAGTATCTTGAGAGAAGTTGAAAACAAGATTGAGAATAACCCTGGAATACCTGTTGATCTCAAGCTGAAGATTAAAGAACTGAACAGAAAACTCCTTGAAGTGGATCTGAAGCTCCTTTCTGAACTTATAGACAAGCCCGAAGGAAGTGTTATACTGAAAAAGATAGATTCTGCTACACTATTAAGTAAAGAAATAGCTA
>NZ_JALVIW010000029.1:0-5332 GCF_027028515.1 Desulfurobacterium sp.
ATTCGGTATTGTCAAGAAAAAGGTAAATCCGTAAAAACTTTGTCCAGTCGCTCATAGACTTCAATACCGATAACGGCTCAAGCTCTCCTACTTTTAAATCCTCGGTCGATCTTATGGGAAAATTACGGTTTATCCAGGCCGTATTGTCCTTTATTGAGAAAAAACTATCAGGGATAAAAAAACCTATCACTATGTCAAGATCATCTGGTACTTTCAGCCTTTCTACCTTTTCTGCTATTATCGTTTTCCTGTTCCCTCTCCCGATTACGGCCGAATCGGGGCTTAAAACTGTTCCGTTAGAACCTCTACCTCCTGCTCCGAAAACTTCGTCAACTATCCTTATCCTGTACACCACAGTCTCCCATCTGCTCCAGATAGTTCCCGAGTTCCTTCATCGGTATAACGATTATATAGTTTTTTTCTCTCTTATACAAGTTGCAGACCTTGTGCTTTCCACCCTCTTTACGGTAACAGGTTATAACAACATTCTTTTCAGGAAAAACATTCACGCTGTTGTAAACCTCAATCTTGTACTTTCCACTCCTTAAAGCCTCTACTATTTCTCTCAAAGTTATCCTCCAAGTATCTCCTTTAGAGAATTAATTGCTTCGTCAACTTCAAGCTCTATAAAACCGATATTTGCATCCTTTTTAGAGATAACGGCTAGAAAAACTTTGTCGTTTATACTTTCAACAATTATCTGGCCGTCTTTAAAGCCGATAAGCATATTTTCGGGTTTTCCCATATTGGTCTGCCTTTCAACTTTCTTGGCAGACTTGAGCATTAAAGCAACCGAAGCAACGACCCGTGTCATGTTTACCTTTGAAGAGTCAGATAGAGACTCAATTATCCTTCCGTCCATAGAACCGACTGCTACGCCGAAAATTTCCCCTTCCAGGTTCTCCTTAAGAGTTCTTATGGTTTCCTTTATCTGCTCCATTTTCGTGGCCATAGTTTTCCTCCTTAATCAAGAATGTCTAAGTAGTTTGTTCCCTCTAAAAGGTCAATTCCACACTTTAGTTCTTCCAGGAATTCTATTGCATTCGGAACAAACTCTTTCGGTATGATAGAACCATGCTGTGGAATTATTGCTTCTATCCTGTAGGGTCTTAACTTGTTTGCAAAGTATCTCGTAGCCTTGTTAGAGGCCATATAGTAGATGTGGAAGTACATCATCTCTATTTTGTGCCTTTCCCAGTCCGTTACGACCAGCTCCCATTCCTGCTGGATGGCTGCGAAAATATCTCCCGAAAAGAGAAATCCACTCCTTATGTCGTAGGATGCAAATGCATCGGGGAAGTGCAGGAACGGAGCACTTAAGAACTGAATTCCAAATCCTTTCTTGTTTCCTTTTAAAATCGTATCGTCCATTGTAGACACATCAAGCCACTTGACACCATTCCTGTCAAATCCGTAGTAGGGAAGCAGTACCTTTGTTCTCGGAGTTGTAACAACAGTTAACTCGGGGTTTTCTTTTAGCCACAGAGGTATTGAACCTGCAACGTCAGGATCCTGGTGGTGGGAAACAATATGAGTAACTTCAGACGGATTTATCACTTCCGATACCCTCTTCCTTACCTGGTCAAAGTGCTGTATTCCACCAGGATCTATCAGGACGTTAACTCCCGGCATTCTAACAAGGTAGGCATTGCACCTGAATATGAAGTTTTCAGAACTCCCGACCCAATATATCTGCTCTTCTCCATCGTCGAAAAGGAGGACAGGTTCATTCAAGTTAATGTTTCCATTTTTGAGGTTTTCTATGTAGTTCATCTTAAACCTCCTCTGAATACCTGATCATCATCATTCTTACAAAGCCGAGATTGGCCTCTTTTTGCGTTACAGCCACAAACACCCTGTTGATCTCCGGGAAAAACCTCATCAAAACAAACACGGCATCAAACGTTAAAAGCATTTCCGTCGGCAAACCAATGTCAAGTTCACCGAGGTTGATATAGGTTTCCATATAGTCTCTGATGAGGTTCTTGACAGGCTCTTCTATTTTTTCAGCCTCTCCACTTTTTTCTAAAACCTCAAGGTTTTCAAGGTCAACAACCATAAAACCGGTTGTGAAAGGAATCTCTTTTAGTGCCTTTTCTGCAATCATATGTACCTCCTTAAATTTTTAGAGTTCTTTTTTTCTTAAACCTGATGGTCTTATAAACTTTTCCCTGCCTTCTTATTATACCAACTCTGAACTGGCCAAGTGGTGTTTTAACCTTCTTCCCCTGAATGAGAGACTGCAAAACTTCCCTCCAGTAAAAGTTCAGAACTGCCCTGACAGTTTCCTGTGTAAGTCCAGTTACCTCTGCAATGTTTTTAACAGTTTCCCTATCCATAGCCATCTCCCTACTTAAATATATCCTCTATGCTCTCAAGTGCCTTTTCAAATACCTGATTCAGCAGGGCGTTTCTCTCTTCCAATTCCAATTTCTTCCTTTCTGCATTGGTATGGTACTTTTGTGCGTAGCCTGAAAGGACATTGTAAAACTCTATGTCTTTTCTCTTAATATCTTCAAGCAGATCCTCAGAGTAAACATTCTTGTAAACCAGCAAAGTCAAAAAGGTAAAAAACTCTTTAACAAGTGGATCATCTTCACGGTTAATAATGGACTGTAACAGGTCGATCTTGTCCTCTTTCTTAAATATCTCAAATATGTAGAGCCAGAAGTCGGGATCTCTTCTTTCTCTCAACAGGTCAATTATTTTAACTATATCCCGTGAATGAAGAACAATAAAGTTGACTATTCTCTTGTTTATTTCAGTAGTATTTTTAACATCTTTTGCTCTAAACAATGCATTTAGAGCCCTTTCAGAGTTTCCTTCGCTATCGTACATTTCAGAAGCGAGTATAAAAGTATTGTAAGCCTTATTCTTATCTCCGGCAAGCAGGTATTTTTCTGCAAGTTTTTCGTAGTAGTATGCACGGCCACTTAAATCGGCAAGTTTTTCAAAAAGGGGTAGAAGCCTAACAATAGGAATAATTCCAATTTTTTCTTCTAATAGCAGAAATGCCTTATCAAACTCACCCTTTTCTGCATACACTTTAACGGCCAGGCCGAGTATTCTGATGTCCATCGGCTGGTATTCAAGAAGTTTCTTTACTATTTTTTCGGCCTCTTCGTATCTCTTTTCCTTGAGAAATCTGTCTATAACCTTTCTTCCCATTTGAAATAAATCGTTTAATCTACCCAGTCTGTAGTATGCGGAGATTATGTTGATTATTATTTTTTCGTCTAAATTTCCCTCTTTTATGAGTTCTAGGCCGTACTTGATAATCCCTTCGTAGTCCTTTTTTTTGATGGCCTCAAGCATTTTTTCCTTTGGATCCCTTTTGAAAAAAGAAAAAACCATTGCCTAAGCCCCTTAAAAGGTTATTGAGAAACCAGACTGCCCATCTTGAAGATAGGCAGGTATAGTGCTACTATTATACCACCTACTACTCCACCTATTACGATTATCATAACCGGTTCTATCAGCGTAGTTAAACCCTCTACCTTTTTATCTACCTCGTCTTCGTAGTTTTCGGCCACTTTTAACAGCATCGTATCAATCGTTCCCGACGCTTCTCCCGTCTTGAGCATATGAACAAACAGGGGGTCAAGTGTTTTTTTATACTTTTCAAAGTATTCTGCCATTGTTTTTCCTTCAGATAGGTAAGGAATTACCCCCTCAAGTATTTCTCTTATGTAAAGGTTGCTTACAGTTCTCGAAGCTGTTTTTACACTTGAAACAATATCTACACCACTGCTAAAAAGTGAAGCAAACGTTCTTGAAAAGGCGGCCAGATTTGACTTTAAAATTATGTCTCCCAAAACGGGAACTTTGAGCATTATCCTGTCCCATATTTTTTTAACAGCAGGAATTTTGAGCAGTTGCATAAACCCTACCACGAATAAAACGAACCCTACGACAACATAAGGCCCCTTACTCGTAACAAACTTGCTTGCATTTAAAAGTAGTAGAGTAGGAGTAGGAAGCTGTGAACCCATATCCTTGTACATCTGTGCAAACTGTGGAACAACAAAGTAGATAATTCCTGCTACGATTAAAATTACAGCAAAGATAATCACAGTTGGATACATCATTGCACTTTTTACTTTACGGCGGAGTTTGATTATCTTGTCGTAGTAGTCGGCAAGTTTTTCAAGCGTTTCGGCAAGTTCTCCCGTTTCCTCTGCCGATCTTATCATCTCTATCGTTAAACGGCCAAAGTCGGATTTAAACCTTGACATTGCCTCTGAAAGCGTTTTTCCTTCGTAGATAAGATCGTTGATTATGTATTCAAGGATTTCTTTTTCTCTCTTTTTGTCGGCCTGTTCAAGCAGGATTTCAAAGGCTTCTTCAAGCTTTACACCGGCGTGGAGCAAAACGGCCAGGTTCCTTAAAATCCTTGCCCGGTCTTCAAGCGTTAATCCACCACCTATACTAATTTGACCGAGCCTGTCTATTATTGAATTGCTCTCTTCCAGTTTTGTTATAAAAACGATACCTTCTTTTTTCAGCTTGTTTCTTGCTTCTCCGAGATTTATGGCCTCAATCTTTCCTTTAACCAGTTCTCCGTTTTTTCGCCTTCCTTCGTAAAGATAGACTTTCACCCTTACACCCTTATACGCCGATATAGGTTTTCAAAATACTTTTTGTCGTTGGCCACCATTAGTGCCTCTTCATATTCTACCATTCCCATACGGGCAAGACGGGCAAGTGATTCTTCCATTAGGATACCCGTATCATTTCCAGGATTTATGTAGTTCCTTATCTGTTCTATCTTGTTGTCCCTTATAAGGGATTTTATTGCATTGTTGGGAACCATTACCTCGGCAGCGAGAACCCTGCCCTGCCTATCTCTCCTTTTTAAAAGCTTTTGACTTATTACTCCTTTCAGAACAAAAGAAAGCTGTGTCCTTATCTGATCCTGCTTGGTAGAGGGGAAAACACTTACAATCCTGTTTATCGTCTCAATTGCAGAGTTTGTGTGTAGAGTGGAAAAGACAAGGTGTCCCGTTTCCGCCGCTGTAAGTGCTACTTCCATAGTTTCGGGATCCCTCAACTCTCCGACAAGGATAACATCGGGTTTTTCCCTTAGAGCACTCTTTAAAGCACGGTAGAACGACCTGGTATCTACCTCAAGTTGCCTCTGATTAACTATCCCTTTTCCGTGCTTGAAAACAAACTCAATAGGATCTTCTATCGTAATCACATGCTTTCTGTAAGTGGTCAGAATCAGGTTTATAAGACTTGCAAGCGTTGTTGTTTTACCTGAACCTGTAGGTCCCGTTACGAGGACAAGTCCTTTGTCATATTTAACAAAGTTTTTTACTATGTCGGGAAG
>NZ_JALVIW010000030.1:0-5319 GCF_027028515.1 Desulfurobacterium sp.
CCCCCGAAGGGGGATTTTAAAAGTTACAAATATTACTTGCTTCTCTCACCTATTATCTGCTCGGCAACGTTTGATGGCACTTCTTCGTAATGGCTAAATCTCATTATGTAGGTAGCTCTACCCTGTGTCATTGAACGAAGATCAGTAGCGTAACCAAACATTTCGGCAAGAGGTACCATCGCCTTAATAACCTGAGCGTTTCCTCTTGCTTCCATACCCTGAACGCGACCACGTCTCTTGTTGAGATCGCCGATAACATCACCCATAAATTCTTCTGGTGTTGTTACCTCTACTTCCATTATTGGCTCAAGGAGAACAGGATTTGCCTTTTTGGCACCCTCTTTGAATGCCATTGAACCTGCAATCTTGAACGCCATTTCAGAAGAGTCAACTTCGTGGTATGAACCGTCAAAGAGTGTAACCTTTATGTCAACCATAGGATAACCGGCAACAACACCTGTTTCCATGGCCTCTCTAACACCTGCTTCAACAGCCGGTATATATTCCTTGGGAACAACACCACCTTTAATTGTTTCATGGAATTCAAAACCTTTACCAGGCTCAAGAGGCTCAATCTTAAGCCATACGTGACCGTATTGACCTCTACCACCTGTCTGCTTGATAAACTTACCTTCCTGAGTAACTTCTTTTCTGATAGTCTCTCTGTATGCAACCTGAGGTCTACCAACGTTTACATCAACATTGAACTCTCTCTTAAGTCTGTCAACGATAATCTCAAGGTGAAGTTCACCCATACCGGAGATTATCGTCTGTCCTGTTTCGTGATCTGTTGAAACTCTGAAAGATGGGTCTTCCTTAGCAAGTTTTTGAAGAGCAATTGAGAGTTTTTCCTGGTCTGCCTTTGTTTTTGGCTCAACAGCAACAGATATAACAGGTTCTGGGAACTCCATAGCCTCAAGGATAATTGGATGATCTGGATCGCAGAGTGTATCACCTGTATAGGTCTCTCTTAAACCAACGGCTGCAGCGATATCACCGGCACCAAGCACCGGAATTTCTTCCCTTTTGTTTGCATGCATACGGAGAATTCTTGCAAGTCTTTCTTTCTTACCTCTTGTTGCGTTGTATACGTAAGAACCAGACTCCATTAAACCAGAGTAAACCCTGATAAATGTTAGCTGACCAACATAAGGGTCTGTAAGGATCTTAAAAGCAAGTGCTGAGAACGGCTCATCGTATGATGCGTGTCTCTCTTCTTCTTCACCTGTATTAGGATTAATCCCTTTAATAGGAGGAACATCAAGAGGTGAAGGAAGATAATCAACTACTGCATCAAGAAGAGGCTGAACACCTTTGTTTTTGAAAGCGGAACCGCAGAGCATCGGGAAAAACTTAATTTCAAGAGTACCTTTTCTAATTGCAGCCTTTATCTCCTCAGGTGATATCTCTTCACCTTCAAGGTACTTCATCATTATTTCTTCATCTACATCAGCAAGAGCCTCAAGAAGCTTTTCTCTGTACTCTTCTGCTATATCAACTAAATCTTCAGGAATCTCTTCTTCATGATACTTGGCACCAAGAGTCTCCTCTTCCCATATAATCGCCTTCATTGTTACAAGATCAACAACACCTTTAAAGTTCTCTTCAGCGCCAACAGGTATTTGAAGAGGAACTGGTTTGGCTCCAAGCTTCTCTTCAACATCATTGACAACCTGGAAGAAGTCAGCACCGATTCTGTCCATCTTGTTTACGAAGATAATCCTTGGAACCTTATATTTATCTGCCTGTCTCCATACAGTTTCTGTCTGAGGCTGAACACCACCAACAGAACAGAGAATTGTAACGGCACCGTCAAGAACCCTCAAAGAACGCTCAACCTCAATTGTAAAATCAACGTGTCCCGGTGTGTCAACGATGTTAATCCTGTGATTTCTCCAGAAGCAGGTTGTTGTAGCGGAGGTAATGGTAATACCTCTTTCCTTTTCCTGCTCCATCCAGTCCATCTCAGCGGCGCCTTCGTGAACTTCACCAATCTTATGAATCCTTCCTGTATAGTAAAGGATACGCTCGGTCGTTGTTGTCTTTCCAGCGTCAATGTGGGCGATAATTCCTATGTTCCTTACTTTATCAAGAGGAACTTTAATATTCTTTGCAGCCTTACTCACAACGGCCTCCATTAATTCGTTTGATCTTTAAAAATTACCACCTGTAGTGTGCAAATGCCTTGTTGGCTTCTGCCATTCTATGGGTGTCTTCTCTCTTCTTGAACGCACCACCTTTCTGGTTGTAAGCATCAATAAGCTCATTTGCAAGTCTGTTAACCATTCCGCGCTCAGAACGAGCACGTGCAGCGTCCACGATCCACTTAAGTGCAAGGTGAATCTGTCTTTCTGGTCTTACTTCCATAGGTACCTGATATGTGGCACCACCAACACGGCGTGGACGTACTTCCATAATAGGTTTTACGTTTTCTACTGCTTTGTGAAATACGGCAAGAGGATCTTCTCCAAGCTTTTCCTTGATAATGTCAAAAGCGCCGTAAACTATCTTTTCAGCCACGCTCTTTTTCCCATCCTTCATAACCTTGTTGATAAGCTTTGCCACAAGCTTATCACCGTAAACAGGGTCAGGAATTATTTCTCTTGGTGGAACTGGTCCTTTCCTTGGCATGCCTTTCCTCTCCTAAAAATTATTTTTTCTCTTTTGGTCTCTTTGTCCCGTACTTAGACCTTGACTGTCTTCTCCCCTCAACGCCAGCAGCGTCAAGAGCACCACGAATAATCTTATAACGAACACCTGGAAGGTCTTTTGTTCTTCCACCCCTTACAAGAACAACTGAGTGCTCCTGAAGGTTGTGACCGATACCCGGAATGTAAGCAGTTACTTCTATTCCGTTTGAGAGCCTTACCCTTGCAACTTTACGAAGAGCTGAGTTAGGCTTCTTGGGCGTGGTGGTAAATACCCTTACACAAACGCCCCTCTTCTGGGGATTACCCTGAAGCGCGGGTGCCTTTGAGCGTTTAATTTTCTTTTCACGCCCCTTTCTCACAAGCTGATTAATTGTGGGCATACTATCTCCTCCTATATAGTTTGGCGCTTGAATATAAGCAAATAGAACACCAATTGTCAAGGGATACTATCCCGCTGAAAATTTATTAAATCATCCGTAAATTTTCAACGGCACAAAGATTCAATTAGATCTTTCCACTTCTTTCCGGTTTCTTCTATAGAATACTTTTTTGCTGTTTCCACCGCTCTATTAGCAATCACTTCATATTCTTTTCTACCAAGCACAGCTGCTCTTTTCATAGCCCCTGCCAAACCATCAACATCCTCTATCGGTGACGCAAAACCGTTTACTCCATCCTTTAAATATTCCCCAATTCCTCCAGCAAGGGTTGAAATGACAACCTTTCCAGAAGCCATGGCCTGCAGAAGTGCCCCGGCTATTCCTTCAGAACGAGATGAAAGAACAAAAAAATCGGCCGCCTGTAGAATCTTTTCTACATCTGTCCTGAAACCAGCATGAACAACCTTTCCTTCCAGCCCAAAGTCTTTCACCATCCTTTTTGCATCTTCCGAATCGGTATTGTGTCCAACAAGCATCAATTTCCAGTTTTGTCCCGCAACCTTTGAAAATGCCTTCAGCAGTATGTCCTGACCCTTCCTATAAGGAAGCCAGTTTGCAACGTTAACAAACAATTTTTCATCTTCCGATATTCCAAACACCTCTCTTACAGCTAATCTATACTCATCTGAAGGGTAAAAACGTGAAAGATCTATTCCACTCTCTATAACATGAAGCCTATCTGGAAAAAAGTTTTTCTCCCTCAATGCCTTAGCTACATCCTTTGAAACAACAACAATCGCATCGGCAAGATTGTATTTTAACTTTGCAGAAAAGAAGGACGGAATAAAACCAGAACGTCTCATAGCAACAAGCTTTGGACGCTTTCTCAAAAATCTCCAGAAAGGAAGGATAAAATTAAACGCACTTGAAGAATTTGTAACAACAACATCGTAATTTCCTTCCGCTATTATCTTATAGAGATTCCTGTAGGGATAAAGTCTTCTTTTTTCACTTTTATGGCCCTTCTGAAAAAAACGGAGAGGTATTTTCCCCTCAAGCCTGCTTATAAGGTGACGATTCCCCGAGGCTAAAGCCATCTCTACATCAAAATACCTTGAAAGCTGAAGAGAAACAAGATAGGTTTGTTCTTTCGTTCCACACCATCCGTCACCATCTATTATCTCAAGAACACGAATTTTCTTTCTCAAAATTCACCTCTTATAGACTCTCGTTAAACTGTAATTCACATAACCTTTTGTATCTATCACTCATCGCCAGCAGATCCCTGTGACTCCCACGGGCAATAATCTTCCCATCTTCCATAAAAAGAATCTCATCACTGTTTAAAACAGTAGAAAGTCTATGAGCTATGGCAATAAGAATTTTATCTTTAAATATCCTGTCAACAGCATCCTGAACAGCCTTCTCCGTTTCAGAATCAAGGGCACTGGTAGCCTCATCAAGAATAAGAACATCTGGATTTTTAAGAACTGCCCTTGCTATTGCTATCCTCTGTTTCTGACCACCTGACAGCTGAATACCACCTTCTCCAAGAAGCGTTTCATATTTTTCAGGAAGAGTCTCTATAAAATCATGAATATGCGCTATTTTAGCGGCTCTTATTATTTCTTCCATAGAGGCATCAGGTTTTCCTATCGCTATGTTTTCTCTTATTGTTCCCCTGAAGAGAACGATGTCTTGAGACACAAAGCCTATCCTCTTTCTCAAAGGACGCAATTTATAATCCCTTACATCCCTATTGTTTACTTTTAAAGTGCCAGAAGTTACATCAAAGAATCTCGGTATTAAACTCACCAATGTGGACTTCCCACTTCCCGTCTTGCCAACAATCGCATACTTCTTCCCCGAAACGAAAGAAGCATCTATACCTTTCAAAACTTTCTCTTCCCTGCCTGGATAGGAAAAATGAACATCCTCAAACTCTATCCTTGCTATGAAACTATCTAAGTTTAAAGAACCATCCTTAAGGGCATACTCGTCAGGAATAGAAAGAATTTTTTTTACCCTTTCGGCCACGGCAACTGCCTGCTGAATATTGTTGTAAGTGCTGCCAAGCTTTCTTATGGGTTCATACGCCATTATCAGGGCAATAATAAAGGCAAAAAAACCGCCCGGCGTAAGTGTCCCTTCAACTATCCTATAACCGCCGTAAAAGATTAACCCTCCTATAACAACACCGGCAATAATTTCAACAATGGGAGGATAGATGCCCTGAATAAACTTTATCTTCATAAACTGCTTTACATAACGTTTATTCTCTTCTTTAA
>NZ_JALVIW010000031.1:0-14820 GCF_027028515.1 Desulfurobacterium sp.
AAACCTTGGTAGCTATGTCGCCGAGCAGGTGAAGGACAAGGAGATAAAACTCTGGAACGGTTACTGTCCGGTTCATGAAAAACTTACTGCCCAATGGCTGGAACCTTTGAAGAAAAAATATCCGAACGCAGAGGTTGTTGTTCATCCCGAATGTTCTCCTTCTGTGAGAAAGCTTGCCGATTTTATAGGTAGCACATCTCAGATAATTAGACACGTGAAGGCTTCCGATAAAGATAGCTTTATTGTCGGGACAGAAAGGGGAATTATCCATCAGCTTAAGAAGATTAAGCCTGAAGCAACATTCATTTCTGCCTATGAAACTTTTATCTGCGACCAGATGAGAATGATAACACTTGATAGAATAGCTAATTCACTTAAAAATGGTGTTTATGAAGTGAAGGTTGATGCCGAAACTGCAAAAAAGGCGAAAAGCGCAATAGAGAGAATGCTTGCACTTTAGGAGGATTAAATGGCCTTACCTCAGGGTAAAAGATTTGAAGTTTCACAGGAACCGCTTTTTATAGTGCTGCCGATTTTTATAGATGTTCTTTTTCTCATAGCGGCAATTATGGCACACGGCATTTTAAGGCTTCTTCTTTTTGGAATACTTGTTGCCCTTCTTTATCTTCTCTACCGCCAGCTTAAACCAATACTTACCAACTACAGGTTTGTTATGACGCCTAAATCTATCTGGATAGAGAATTTTTTAGGTAATAAGGTTAGAGAGGTTGACTGGAAAAAGGTAGAAGCTGCGGCCGCAGGTTATAAGGTTACGCTGAAAAAAATCTACCTTTACAACTTTTACTTCAGGGTTAAAAAAGAGGAAGACCTGATATTTGCCGTTACGACGATCAAACCTGACCTTGCCTCAAAATTCCAGCATTTTATAAGGGTTTTTGTAAGGAAGAAGATACCCATACAGATTGTCAAACCGTAGGAGATGGATTGAATGAAAGAGTCTTCTGTTAAGCTTGTTCTTACGTTTCCAAAGGAGACGTGGGATAAACCGGTTATCTATAAGCTTGTGAAAGATTACGACCTTGTCGTTAATATATTGAGGGCTGAAATACTTCCAAAGATGGAAGGTTCTGCCGTTCTTGAGCTTAAGGGAGATTCTGACAGTTTAAAAAGAGCTGTTAAGTTTCTCAAGGGAATCAACGTAAAGGTTAGACCTCTTGAGCTTGACATATTCAGGGAAGATGAAAAGTGTATTCACTGCGGTGCGTGTATAGCACCGTGTCCGACGAACGCTTTTTACCTTGATCCTGTGACGTTTAGGGTTGAGTTTGACAAGACAAAGTGTGTTGGTTGCGGCCACTGTATCCCTGCCTGTCCGACGCGCATAATCTACTCGCCGGAGTTTTAGGAGGAGAGGGTGTTTCAGATACTTCTTGTGATGCTGCTTCTTTTGATAGTTATGCTGTTTCTTTTCAGTCTGAAGATATATTTTATGCTTGAAGGATTTTCACATAAACTTATGGAGATAGACGCCAGACTTTTAAAGATAGAAAAAGAATATTTTGAACTTAAGGCAAAGGTGGACCACATGGATACCAGTTTTAAGATGACAATGCAGAAATTAAATAGCTTGTTTAGGAGTGATAAATGAAGGACTTTATCTCTATGCTTGACATCACTAAAGAGGAACTTGCAGAACTTCTTGAGGCTACGGCAGTTATAAAAGAGAAACAGAAGAAAGGAGAAGTTTTTCAACCGTTAAAGGGAAAAACGGTTGCTTTAATATTTGAGAAGCCTTCAACAAGGACTAGAGTTTCTTTTGAAGTTGGCGTTTTCCAGCTTGGAGGACACGGCGTTTACATGGATACGAAAGGTTCTCAGCTGGGTAGAGGAGAACCGCTTAAAGATACAGCAAGAGTCCTCTCAAGGTACGTTGACGGTATCGTTATCAGGACGTTTGGTCAGGACAGAGTCGTAGAGATAGCAAGGTATTCAAAGGTTCCTGTTATTAACGCCCTTACCGATGAGGAGCATCCGTGTCAGGTAGTTGCCGACCTATTTACCATAAAAGAGTATTTAAGAGAGCTTAAAGGTCTAAAAGTTGCTTACCTTGGTGATGGTAACAACATGTGCAACTCCTGGCTTATTGGTGCTGCTATGACAGGAATAAACTTTTACGCTGCAACGCCTGAAGGTTATGAGCCACTGCCGTTTTACATTGAAAAGGCAAAAGAGATAGCCAGGAGCACCGGTTCGGAGATAGTTGTGACTCATGATCCTCTGGAGGCAGTTAAGGATGCTGATGTTGTCTATACCGACGTCTGGGCAAGCATGGGACAGGAAGAAGAGGCAGAAAAGAGAAAAAGATTATTTATGCCTTATCAGGTGAACATGAAGCTTTTGAAGCATGCAAAACCTGATGTTCTCTTTATGCATTGTCTTCCAGCCCACAGAGATGAGGAAGTTACAGATGAGGTTATAGAGAGTTGCCGTTCAATTGTCTGGGATCAGGCTGAAAACAGATTGCATGCCCAGAAGGCGCTTCTTACAAAGCTGATAAAGTGAGGGAGGAATAGATATGTCAAAAGAACTTATTGTAAGGGTTAAAAGCCCTGAAGATAAAACCGTTGTTACAACAGCCCTTGAGTCTGGTGTTTTTGCCCTGCTGCTTGAAAACGGTGGCAGTGAGAAGATAAAGAAACTTGCAAGGGTTAAAACAATTGCACCTGATGGAGATTACAAGTTAGGTGAGGATTTTATCGTTGTTGAGATAAAGAACAAGCAGGATGAGGAACTGGCGGCGAAGTATCTAAAGCAGGGAAAGAACGTTATTGTTAAAACAACCGACTGGACGATTATCCCTATAGAAAACCTTCTTGCCCAGGGTGACAACCTGTACGCGTGGGTGAGAAACGCAGAAGAAGCCAAAACTGCCATAACAATTCTTGAAAAGGGGACGAAGGGTGTGGTTCTTGACACCGAGGACATAAACGAGATTAAGAAGACCGGTGAAGTTATAAGGCTTGCCGGTGAGAGTGTTAACCTTAAAACGGCAACAATTAAAAAGATAACACCTATAGGAATGTGTGATAGGGTGTGCATAGATACGGCTTCTCTCATGGAAAGGGGGGAAGGAGCGTTAGTTGGCAACTCTTCTGCCGGTATGTTTCTTGTTCATGCCGAAACAGAGTCCAACCCTTACGTTGCAGCAAGACCCTTCAGGGTAAATGCAGGTGCTGTTCACATGTACGTCAGATTGCCCGGCGGAAAGACAAAGTACCTTTCAGAGATAAAGAGCGGCGACGAGATTATGATTTACAACTATAAAGGCGAAGGAAGAGTAGCTTACGTTGGAAGGGCTAAAGTTGAAAGAAGGCCTATGCTTTTAGTAGAGGCTGAAACAGAAGACGGCAAAAAGGTTGCTGGAATCCTTCAAAATGCTGAAACAATCAGACTTACAACGCCTGAAGGTAATCCGATATCCGTTGTTGAGTTAAAACCGGGAGATAAAGTTCTTGTTTATACTGAAAAGCCCGGAAGACATTTCGGAATGAAGGTTGAAGAGACAATCATAGAAAAATGATAAGCGGAGGTAAAAGATGGACAGCTATTTCAGAGAGTTTCTTGCAGATATTCCCGATTCAGGCCTTGGAGAAGATAGAATATGTGATGTTTTCGTTCAGAGGGTTTACGATGACCCTACAAAGGCTACAAGCTTTAAGTGGGCCGTTTCCATTATGAGGTTTAAGGGTAACGACCTTGAAGAGGCAAAAACCCTTGCAACGTTCGTAAACTATAAACTTGCCCTTGATTTTGGCAAGAAGGTAAAGGAGGCTTTTGAGAAAAAAGGGTATGAGACATATCTCAAGGGAGAGGTTGGAGAATGAGATTTCTTGTTACCGGCGGTGCAGGATTTATAGGTTCAAACCTTGCCTTCGAACTTAAGAAACGGTATCCGGATGCGGAGGTTGTTATTCTTGACGACTTTTCTTCAGGTCATTTTAAAAATCTTATAGGTTTTGACGGTGAAATAATAACCGGTTCAATTACCGATGACAATGTTATTGAAGAGATAGAAAAGAGAAACTTTGATGCTATCTTTCATCAGGCGGCAAATGTTGACACAACAGACCACAGACAGAAAGAAATGATGGAAACAAACTGTGAGGCTTTTAAAAAGATTCTGAATGCCGCCTTGAAAACGAAAGCTTCCGTCATTTACGCTTCTTCTGCCGCCGTTTACGGAAATGGCGATATTCCCATGAAGGTTCATCAACCTCTTTTCCCTGAAAATGTTTACGGTTTTTCAAAATATGCGATGGATATGTTTACCTATAAGTTTATGAAAGAGCATCCACAGATGCATGTTGTGGGTCTCAGATATTTCAATGTTTACGGTCCCCGTGAGATGTTCAAAGGAAAAATGGCAAGCATGATTTTAAAGTTAACTGTTCAGATAATGAAGGGGAAAAGACCGAGGCTTTTCAAATGGGGAGAGCAGAAGAGAGACTTTGTCTATGTTATGGATTGTGTTGAAGCCAACATAAAGGCTTATGAGAGTTTTAAAAACGGTATCGTAAACGTTGGAACAGGCAGAGCCAGAAGCTTTAACGAGGTTGTTGACGTTATCAAAAAAACTTTGGGTGTGGATGTTGAAACGGAATACTTTGACAATCCCTATGACTTTTATCAGAACTATACGGAAGCTGATTTGACCAATACAAAAGAAATACTTGGCTGGACACCTCAGGTTCAGATAGAAGAAGGCATTCCTGCATACATAGACTGGATTAGAGAAAACGTGAACATCAATAAACTTGATTTTTAGACATATTCCCTAAATTTTCTGCTGAAAAAGCGGTGCCTGCAAATATAATGAGAGATAGATATACCACTACCAGTTTTTTCATTAAATCCCCGTAGATACTTTAATTAAAATTTATAATCGTACAAACAGAATATTAAGTTGGTTTAATTAAATTGAATTCAAAATTCAAACCCGTAATCTTCATCCCCTTCATCAAATGTAAAATCAGGCGGTGAGGAAGGTTTTGACTCCTCCATTATTATTGGCGGTTCTTCTTCAAGGTTCTCTTCTTCACTTTTTATAAGTTCTGTTTCTTTCAGGTTTTCAAACCTTGTAAGATCTTTTATAAAGGAAAGAGTTATCATTCCGGTAGGACCGTTTCTCTGTTTTGCTATGATGATTTCTGCTATTCCCCTCTCTTCCGGTGGAGGGTCTTTTTTGTAGACTTCCGGCCGGTGGATGAACATTACGACATCCGCATCCTGCTCTATTGAACCACTTTCTCTCAAATCTGCAAGCTGAGGTCTTTTGTCTGAACGGTGTTCAACCTGACGGGACAGCTGGGATAGTGCTATTACAGGTATGTTCAGCTCCTTTGCCAGTCCTTTAAGGGAGCGGGAGATTTCAGATACTTCCTGCTGTCTATTTTCCGTTTTTCTTATTCCCCTCATAAGCTGAAGGTAGTCAACGATTATAAGATCGACGCTTTTTTCACTTTTAAGTCTTCTCGCTTTTGCCCTCATCTCAAGGACGGATATGCCTGGTGTGTCATCGATGTAGATAGGTGCTTCCCTTACTGTGTCTGCCGCTTCTATAAGTCTGTCAAGTTCCTGTGAGGACAGGAATCCAGAACGGATTTTGTGAAGTGGAATGCCAGAGGCCTGGGCTAAAAGTCTTGTTATTAACTGCTCTTTTGACATTTCAAGTGAGAAAACGGCTACGCTTTTTCCCCTTTCAACAGCTACATTGTAGGCTATGGATAGGGCAAAAGCTGTTTTTCCCATAGATGGCCTTGCCGCTATAATTATCAGGTCTGAGTCTTGAAGTCCTGAAGTTTTGGTGTCGAGATCAGAAAAACCGGTTGGAATGCCGGTAACCATTTCTCTTTTAACGGCGAGTTTTTCTATTTCCTCAATAACTTTTGGGACGATTTCCGACACAGGAACTAATGTGTTTGTTACTCTTTCTTCAGAGAGGGCGAAAACCTTCCTCTCTATGTCATCTATCAGCACGTCCGGGTCGGGTGTTTCTTCCATCTTTTTTGGAATTTCTTCTGTGATATCAATAATCTTTCTCAAGAGGGCTTTATCTTTAACTATTTTACAGGCAGATTCAAACTTCTCATAGTTGTCAAGGGCAAATTCTATCATGTACGAGAGGTATTCTTCGCCGCCAACATTTTCAAGTAAGCCCCTCTTTTCGAGTTCATCTTTGTAGGAAATTTCATTCAACTGATTTTCTGTGTATCCTTCCGCCAAAAGCATCTTGAGAAACTTAAAGAACTGTTTATGTTCTTTTTTGAAGAAATCTTCTGGATTTAAAAGTTCTACCGCCCTGAAAGCAAATGAAGGCTGAATAATTACTGTTCCGAGAACTTTCAGTTCGGCTTCTATGTCAAAGGGTTTCATCATTTACCTCTTATTAAAGTGTCAGTCATGAAATTTAAGTCCTTTTTCGGCGAACTCAACGGCTTTGAATACTGCTCTTGCCTTGTTCAGAGTTTCCTTCACCTCAAGTTCCGGTTTTGAGTCTGCGACAATTCCGGCACCTGCCTGAACGTAAACCTTGTCCTTTCTAACGATGGCAGTTCTTATTGCTATTGCGGTATCCATGTTTCCGTCAAAGGAGAAATACCCTACGGCTCCTGCGTAAACACCCCTTTTCGAAGGTTCCATCTCTTCAATGATTTCCATTGCACGAACCTTTGGTGCGCCTGATACTGTTCCTGCCGGAAAGCACGCTTTCAGGACGTCAAACGCATCAAAACCTTTTTTAAGCTTTCCCACGACATTTGAAACAATGTGCATAACGTGGGAGTATCTCTCTATGATCATAAGGTCTGTTACCTTTACGGTTCCATTTTCTGCTACTCTACCAACGTCGTTTCTTGCAAGATCAACTAACATAATGTGTTCCGCCTTTTCCTTTTCGTCGGATAAGAGCTCCCTTTCCATTGCAAGATCTTCTTCTTCTGTCTTTCCCCTGCGCCTTGTACCGGCTATCGGCCTTGTTTCAATTTTTCCGTCTGTCAATCTTACCAATACCTCTGGTGATGCACCTACGATTTGGAAATCGTTATAGTCAAGCAGATACATGTAAGGAGATGGATTGATGAACCTTAAAGCCCTATAGAGGGTGATGGCATCGCTTTTAAAAGGTTTTTCAAACCGTCTTGATAAAACCACCTGTATGATGTCGCCGGCTCTTATGTACTCTTTTGCCCTTTCAACGGCTTTTGCAAAGTCTGAGTCTGAGAAGTTCACCTTCCACTCTTCACTTGGAGCTATTGCTTTGTTAACAAGTTTTTCCGGGGTGTTTTCAGAGAGGTTGTTTTCTATCTCTTCGATGGATGATACAGCTTCTTCGTATATTTCCTCTATTGGAGAATAATCCCTTTCTATTATGTATCCTATTATTTTTATGGTTTTTGAAACGTTATCGAAAATTATTAAATTTCTTGGTATTGAAAAGACCATATCATACAGCATGGAGTCTTCTTTGTCTCTTTTAGAAAAACCTGCCACTCTTGGTTCAAAGAACTTAACGGTATCGTAACCTAAGTAACCAAAAAAACCACCCCACATTCTGGGTAAGTTTTCGTCTTTAAAAGGTCTGTACCTTCTAAACTCTTCTCTCAAGATTTCTAAAGGGTCGGTTTCTATCTCTATTACTTCTATTCTTCCATTACGGTTTATCTCAACAAACCGTTCCTTGCTCTTAACAGTTATCAAGTTTCCAATGCCTATGATGGAATATCTTCCCCACTTTTCCCCACCTTCTACACTTTCAAGCAGTATGCTGGCACCTATATTTTTGAGCTTTACAAAAGCAGATAATGGTGTTTCAAAATCTGCTACAATCTCTCTGTATACAGGTATAAGGTTGAAGCCTCTTGCTGCAATCTCTTTTACGTCTTCCAATTTCATCCGTTTTCTCCACAGATAGTTGTAAGATAGAATTATAACCCTTAAAGAACCTAAAATGTTGTTTTAACGGTTTATGTATAATTAAACTCTGAAATTCTAAACCTTTTTTCTTTCAGGGGTTGATGTAATGAAAGACGCTATTTTAAAGGCCGCTGATAAGGTTTTCTCTACTTTTGGCTATCATGAGGCAAAAGTTGCTATGATTGCCCACGAAGCAGGTGTAGCCGTTGGAACTATATACAGATTTTTCAGTGGTAAGGATGAACTTTACAGGGAAGTCGTCAGGATGAAACTTTTTGAAATGGAAAGGCGCATCGTTAATGCTATCTCGGATAAACCGCCTCTTGATGCTCTGAGAGCTTATATTCACGAAGCTTTTACCTTCTTCGAAGAGAACAAGGAGTTTTTTAAGTTTTTTCTTCGAGATGTCGGGACGTTTTCGGTCGCTGACCTTGAAAAGTTCGGTCTGTCGTCATGGTACGACAATTTTATAAACAAGCTTACAAAGATGATAGATAGGGGAAAGCAGGAAGGGATTTTTAAGGATTTTGACAGTAAAATCGTAATGCTTTTCTTGTCCGGTGCGGTTAAGAATCTTGTATATTCTGAAGCCAAAGGCAGAATAAGGCAAAATATAGATTCAATAGAGGAAACCATATTTAAGATAATTACGGAAGGAATTAAGAAATGAAAAGGAGAAATACCATTTACCATTAAAAAACGATTTTTATTTGCGGCAATTGCTGCTGCTCTTTCGCCTTATGCCTTTGCAGGAAAAGGCTCTAAAAGTGGCTCCGGGAGCGGCAAAAGCATAATGATTCAAAATCATGGTGAGGAGCATAAAATCCGGCGGAGGACAAGGGCAGGCAACTGTACGGGAATAGTTAACGCGACAATGAACGAAACAATAATGAAAATCTATCATCAGTAAAAAGTTTGGCTATGCCAGTTAGAATGGGATTTCCGCCTTTTTATTTATCCTTTAGCGTATAATACAGCTAACACTTTACCAGGGTGGTTGTCATGATAAGTTCTACTAACATTAAACTCAAAGTCCAGAAAATGTTAAAGCCTCTTGCAGAAGCTTTTGATATGGTGGGCGTTACGCCGAATATCCTGACTGTTATGGGTTTTTTCCTCTCTCTGATTAGTGCTCTTCTTATATACAGGAAAATGTTTGCCATTGCCGGCTTTGTTTTTCTTTTCTCCGGAGCCTGTGATATGTTAGACGGCATTCTCGCACGGGTTAAAGGAAGAGTTACAAAAGCAGGTGCTTTTATGGATTCTTTCTTCGACAGGTACGCTGACTTCTTTCCCCTTGCAGCTTTTGTCATTCTTTCCACTAACAAACGGAATGTAATTATGGCCGTTTTAGGGTTGCTCTCTATTGTTGGTTCCTTTGCTACCAGCTATGCCAAAGCGAAGGCAGAATCTTTAGGTATCGAGTGTAAAGTGGGATTAATTGAAAGGCCGGAAAGATTTTTTATTATTCTTTTTGCTCTGTTTACAGGGTTTATCAGTGAGATGCTTCTATTTCTTGCCATATTTTCAAACTTTACCGCCTTTCAGAGATTCTTCTACACAATTAAAGCCTTAAAGAGAGAGTCCCAAAATTGAAGAGATATTTGTTTATTGCAGTATGTTTAATTCTTGCTATTTTTATGCTTAAATCAATCCTATTTTTTACATACAATAGAAAAATAAATACACGATTTTACGTTGAAAGGGGAGAATCTACCAACGAGGTTATTGTTAAATTATCCCGAAGTGGCATTATAAAATCAGCATTTTTATCTAAATTTTATGCGAAATTTAAAAAGATTAAAGTTAAAGCTGGGGAATACTCTATAAATGGAATTTATTCAGATAAAGACATTTTAGACATTCTTTCAAAAGGTCAGGTCCACTATGCGAAGTTTGTCATACCTGAAGGTTATAATCTTTTTGATGTGGCATCTGTTGTAGAGGCTTCTTTTCGTAACTGCAAAAAGGAAAGCTTTTTAAAACTTGCCTTCAATGCTACGTTTGTCCATTCTAAAGGTTTTAATTCCACATCTTTAGAAGGTTTTCTCTTTCCAGACACTTATCTTGTAAGCGATGATGCTTTCTGTAAAGATGTTATCGATGCAATGGTTGAAAATTTCAAGAGGAAGACGAATCCTCTGTTTAGAGATTACAAGCCACCCTCCATTGTTGAAAAGGCGCTGGGTAGCGTTGACATAAAAAAAATAATAACGGTGGCTTCAATTGTTGAAAAGGAGACTCCCGTTAGGTCAGAGAAACCAATAATAGCAGGCATCATTTATAAAAGACTCATAAAAAAAATGCCTCTTCAGTGTGATTCAACAGTTATCTATGCCTACAGACTAAAAGGAATTTTAAAAAGGGGATTAAAAGGGAAGGATATAAAGAATATAAAATCACCTTACAATACCTATTTTAGAAAAGGTTTACCACCAACACCTATATGTAATCCAGGTATCGATTCTATAAAAGCTGCCATGTATCCTGCAAATACACCGTTCCTTTACTTTTTTGCAGTTGACGGGAAACATATATTTTCAAAAACATATAAGGAACATCTTGCAAAAATGAGAAAGTATTACAATAGACATATAAGGTAGTTTCTGGAGGAGACTTGAAGAAAAAGAGGCGTTATGTAATAAGTGATACAGGTGAACGATATCCCTTTTCTCGGGGTGTTTTAGTCAAGTCTCTTATGAAACTGGGGCTTTCCATAGATGATTCCTATAAGGTTGCAGATAGAGTTGCTAAAACTTTCAAAGACGAGATAACACTTAAAGAACTTTCAAAGAGAGTTTATAAAGAGCTTAAGGAGTCCTACGGCAAAGAAATAGCAAAAAAGTACAAAAATTATCTTAAAAACAAAGAAATCTTAGTTGAAGAGGATAACTGCAGAGCCTCAGTGCCATTTTCAAAAGGTATTCTTGCCAACTCAATAAGGAGTGCCGGCCTTGATACCGCTGAAGCTTTCCAGATAGCTAAAAGCGTTGAGAAGGTTTTAAGACTTTCCGGAAAGCAGAGTGTTAAGCGTAAAGAGATAAGATCTCTCGTTGAAAGAATTTTGACCGAGAGATATGGTAAAGAGGTGGCGGCAAGGTACCTTGTCTGGAGGAAACTTAAAAATCTGAAAAAACCGATAATTATTCTGATTTCTGGTGCCACCGGCGTCGGAAAGTCAAAACTTGCCGCAGAGCTTACAACGATTTTTGACATCAACAGGATGGTTTCTACCGATTCTGTTAGGGAAGTTATGAGAAAGATGATTTCAAAAGATCTTGTTCCTTCTATCCATGTTTCAAGTTACGAGGCCGGTAAAGTTATTTACCGTTTCGGGGAAATGCCTAAAGAGGAAAAGATAATTTATGGTTATCTTGACCAGTCTGAGAAAGTATTGACAGGCGTTCAGGCTATTATTGATAGAGCCATAAAGGAAAATGTCAGTTTGATAGTTGAGGGCATTCACCTTATTCCCGGGGCTTTTAAAGAATCTAAAGAAATTGAGAAGGCCCATATTGTTCCAATACTTCTCACCACACTTGATGAAGATATTCACAAAAGCCGGTTTAAGACCCGGGAAAAGATTTCTCAGAGAACGAGTAAGAAGTATTTAAAAAATTTTAAATCCATAAGGCTCATTCAGGACTACCTCTATAAGCTTGCAAAAGAAGAAGGAATCCCTATAATAGACAATATAGACTTTGACCAGTCAAGGCAGAAAGCAATAGAGGTTATAACGGACAGACTACTCAAAGAGGTAGAAATATCATGATATTTCTCTACGTTGGAATTGGAGGATTTTTAGGGGCTATTTCAAGGTTTCTTATTGCCGGCTTTGTTCAGAAGCTTACCGGGAGCACATTTCCTTTCGGTACGCTTACAGTGAATGTTCTGGGGAGTTTTATCATCGGTATCCTTGCGATGCTGTTCAAAGATATCATTGCCCCTGAATGGAAGGGCCTTTTTATCACCGGTTTTTTGGGAGCTTTAACCACATTCTCATCATTCAGCTATGAAACGGTTGCTCTTATTCAGGATGGCCTTGTTCTTCAGGGTATTATGAATATTGCTCTGAATGTATTTCTCTGCTTAACGGCAACAGTTACCGGCATGTATCTTTACACGAAATTCTTGAGAGTGGTATGAAGAAAGAGAGACTGGATAGGGTTCTTGTTGATAGAGGATTTGTAAAAAGCAGGGAAAGAGCACGTGCCATTATAATGGCAGGCAAGGTTTTAGTCAATGGTAATATTGTTGACAAAGCGGGAACAAAGATTTCTGTTGACGCGAAGATAGAACTGAAAGGTAAAGATATTCCTTACGTTTCAAGGGGTGGATTAAAATTAGAAACTGCACTGAAAGCCTTTAACATAAACCCTGAAAACTGGGTTTGTCTGGATGTTGGTGCATCAACTGGTGGATTTACAGACTGCCTTTTGAAGCACGGTGCAAAAAAGGTTTATGCTGTTGATGTAGGTAAGGGTCAGCTTGACTGGAAGTTGAGAAATGATGAAAGGGTTATTTCAATAGAACAGTTTAACGCGCGCTATTTAACAGACAAAGAGGTGCCTGAAAAGGTTGATCTGATAGTCATAGATGTTTCTTTTATCTCTTTAACCAAAATATTGCCTGTTGTTAAGCAGTTTTTGAAGGATGACGGGCGGATAGTTGCACTTATAAAGCCTCAGTTTGAACTATCCAAAAAAGAGGTGGACAGGGGAAGAGGCGTTATTAAGTCACCGCAACTTCACAGGAAAGCGATAGATAAGATAATTGCTTTTTCAAAGAAAGAAAGGCTTTATCCTGTTAATCTCGTTCTGTCTGAGCCGAGGGGTCCCAAGGGAAATAAGGAATTTTTAATTCTTTTAACCAGAAATCCTGAAGATGATTCTTTGACAGACGACCGGATTGAAGAAGAAATATTAAAGAGTTGAAATTTTATAAAAAAGTCACAAATTAAAGGCAAAAATTAAACTAAAAAAGGCGGGTTGTGATTTTAACTATTTCCGCCAAACAATTTTCAGGAGGAACAATGGAAAAAAGAATTTTCGAAGCTTTACATAAATTGAACAAACCCCTTAAAGCAAGAGAGATAGCAAAGTTTTTAGGCATACCACCTGAAGAGAGAGAGGCTTTAAGAGAAAAGCTGAAAGAGATGGCTAAAAGCGGGAAGCTTGTAAAACTTAAAGGTGCAAAGTATGCCCTTCCGGAGAAGTTAAACCTAATTGTAGGTAAATTATGTGCTTATAAGGAAGGTTTTGGTTTTGTTGATCCGCTTGAAGGCGGCAAAGGCGTTTTTGTTCCAGGAAGAAACATGGCAGGGGCGATGAACGGAGATATTGTCGCTGTTCAAGTAGTAAAAGAAGGAAAAGATGGAAAGCGAGAAGGGAAAATTGTTTCTATCATTGACAGGGCTGTGAAAAAAGTTGTTGGAAGGGTTGAAAAGTATAAAAAACACTGCTTCGTTGTTCCTGAGGACAAAAGGATACGGTACGACGTTATTCTCACATCTGAAGATTTCAAAAACGTTGAAGACGGAGATTACGTTGTTGCAGAGATAATTTCTTATCCTTCAGAGACGAGAGGTCCTGTTGGTAGGGTTATTGAAAATCTCGGTAAAAGCGGTCCAAAACTTGATATAGAACTAATTATCAGAAAGTATGATCTTCCCGTTGAATTTCCGCAGGAGGTTTTGGAAGAGGCAGAAAAGATACCTCAAGAGGTTTCAATATCTGATATTAAAGGGAGGGTTGATTTAAGAGAGCAACTGACATTTACAATAGATGGAGAAACTGCCAGAGATTTTGACGACGCGGTTGCCATAGAAAAATTACCAAACGGTAATTACAGGCTTTTTGTTCACATTGCAGATGTTTCCCACTACGTTAAGCCGGGAAGTGCCCTTGATAAAGAGGCTTACAACAGAGGGACGAGTGTCTATTTTCCTGATAGATGTATTCCTATGCTTCCCGAAAGGCTTTCAAACGGTATCTGTTCCTTAAATCCTGATGTTGACAGATTGACCTTCACCTGTGAGATGGAGATAAACAGGCACGGCATAGTTGTTGATTACAAGATTTACGAAAGTGTTATTCACAGCAAAGCAAGACTTACTTACAATATAGCTCAGAAGATAATAGACGGTGATGAGGAAGCTAAACGTGATTTTCCCCATGTCGTTGAGTCTCTTAACCACATGTACCGGTTAGCACAGATTCTTCACAGAAAAAGGTACAAGAGGGGGAGTATTGACTTTGACCTTCCGGAGCCTGTAGTTGTTCTCAATGCGGAAGGGGAACCAATAGACATATACAAAGCGGAAAGACTTTGGTCTCACAGGCTGATAGAGGAATTTATGATTATTGCCAACGAGACTGTTGCAGAGTTTATGTTCTGGGCTGACTATCCGTCTGTTTACAGGATTCATGAATCGCCGGACAGGGAAAAACTTACAGAGTTTTTAAACTTTGTTAAATCCCTTGGCATAAAAGTTCCAAATATAAAAAACGATGTTCAACCCAAACTTCTTCAAAAGATTCTTGAACAGGTTGCAGGAAAACCGGAGGAAAAACTTGTTAATTACCTCATGCTAAGGACAATGGCAAGGGCAAAGTATTCCCCTGATAACATAGGGCATTTTGGACTTGCTTCAACCTGCTATACGCATTTTACATCACCTATAAGGCGTTATGCTGACCTTCAACTTCATCGTTTGATTAAAATGGCTTTGAAGGGCGAATTTAATAGTGACAACATATCTTTTTGGGAAGAAAAGCTTGAGAGGATATGTAAATACATTACGGGAAGATCCATTAACGCCGATGAAGCCGAAAGGGATGTTGTTCAACTTAAACAACTTCAGTATGCAGTAAACCACGTAGGCGAAGT
>NZ_JALVIW010000032.1:0-14621 GCF_027028515.1 Desulfurobacterium sp.
GTGACATTGAATCCTTTAAAAAACTCTTTGGCAACGGTTCTCACCTTGGTATGAACATAAAATACACAATTCAGGAAAAACCTAATGGTTTAGCTGAAGGACTCGTTCTTGCTGAAGATTTCATTGGCAACGATAACATATGCTATATGTTAGGTGATAACATTTTTTATGGTCATGACCTTGTCCGTATTATGAAAGACGCGAAAAAAGAAATTGAAACGGGTGGTGGTGCCTATGTTTTTGGCTACTACGTTAAAGATCCTGAAAGATTCGGAATAGTTGAGTTTGATGAGGAAGGTAACGTCAAATCTATAGAGGAAAAACCAAAGAACCCTAAATCCAACTATGCCGTAGTTGGTATGTACTTTTACGATAACAGGGCCGTTGAAATAGCAAAGAACGTTAGACCTTCAGAAAGAGGGGAACTTGAGATAACATCTGTTAACGAGAAATACCTTAAAGACGGAAAATTAAAAGTAAAACTTCTTGGCCGTGGTTTTGCCTGGTTCGATGCAGGTACCCATGACAGTTTTCTTGAAGCAGGTGAATTTGTAGCCACCATAGAGAAGAAAACCGGTCTGATGGTTGGATGTATAGAAGAGATAGCCTTCAACAATGGATGGATAACGAAGGAAGAACTTATTAAACTGGCGGAACCGCTAAGAAAAACTGAATATGGAAAATATCTAATGGAACTTGCGAAAAAACCTTGATTTGTTACGGGAAATCAACAGTGGGAAAGTTTCTTTACAGAGTGAGTGAAGGATTTTTTCTCTTTTTAGGCACCTTTATTACAGCTCTTCCTTCAGGTGAACTATTGGGCTTCCCCGTCAAAACAATATTCGCAGCTTTGTTGTTAATAATTTTCATCATTTATGCAGTCAAGTTCAACATAAAAATCAGCCAAAACACTATTTTATCCATTCTGCTTTTTGCAGAATTTCTAACTTTCTATTTATTTATTGGCTATATTAACTTCGGTTACACATCTATTAAAGAATTTAAATTAATGTTTGTTACTTTTTATCTCTCAATAATTATTTATTGGTTCATTTCCCTGGCATTCTCGCTAAACACTCTTGTTAAAATGTTTCGATTATCAATCCTTGTTTTGTTTTGCATAAAGTTTATTGCCTATTATAAAGTATTAAAATACCATGATGCTCAACTGCTATTAAATTTTTTTAAAACTTATTTTTCGACAAATGTTATCACCATGAAATTACCATTTAACCTGTATAGAGTTTACTTACCAACTGACATAATCGCAGCATTCTACCCTTTTATCATTTCCTGGTTTCTTAAAAAGAAAATGGCTGTTCTTAACAAAAAAGAATTCCTTCTGCTTTTTCTTTGTGCATTTATCGTTTTTAGCGGTTTTTCAAGATACCTGATAGTGGTCTTTCTAACAGGTTTAGCACTAATGCTGTATTACTCAAACTTAAATAAGAAATACATCGGTGCATTTGCCGCCATTATGTTGTTTATTTCCACAATTTTCAGTAAAGCACTTTTATCATTTTTAAAACTTAGATTCCTGTCGAAAGCCACAAAAGCATCGGACATGGTTAGGCTACAACAGACAGCAGTTATTCTCGACTTATTTAAAAAATCACCTCTCTTAGGTTCAGGCATAGGTGCATTTAGTTATCGCTGTATTCGATCTTTAACAAATCCTTTTTCCTATGAAGAGCAAATCCTTTCCTTTTTCCCAAAATTTGGAGTTTTAGGAATGGCAATATTCTTTACACTCATCATATATGTTTTCACTAAATTCCTTAAAAGAAGAGAGCTGTTCTCTATCCTCTATCTTGCTCTATTCTTATTTTCAGGCTGGTTCAATCCTTATCTCTACTCATCAACAGTTGTCTTGCTTTACGTATTTATTTTTGTTCTACTTAACAGTGAAAACAAATTTGAAAGGAGGAATCATGCCGTTTGAATTTTTAAAGACAGAAATCTCTGAAGTTATTATTGTTAAACCCCGTGTTTTTGGTGATGAAAGAGGATTTTTCTTGGAAACCTACAAAAAATCTGACTTTACTAAAGCAGGAATAAACGGAGAGTTTGTTCAGGATAACCATTCAAAATCCAGAAAAGGCGTTCTACGAGGTCTTCATTATCAAGCAAAACCTAAAATGCAGGGGAAACTGGTCAGATGCATAAAGGGCAGAATTTTTGATGTTGCTGTTGATATAAGAGAAGGAAGTCCTACTTTTGGAAAGTGGGTCGGCGTGGAACTTTCCGAGGAAAACAAGCTTATGCTCTGGATACCTGAAGGTTTCGCTCACGGTTTCCTGACACTTTCCGAAGAAGCAGAGATCGTTTACAAAGTATCCGGTTCGGAATACTCACCGGAACATGACAGAAGCATTAGATGGAACGACCCACAAATAGGTATTGAATGGCCCATTGATAAAGAACCTTTACTATCCGAAAAAGATAGGAACGCTCCATTTCTGCAAGAAGCAGAACTACTTTAAAACATAACTTTACTTCACGGAGGCATTATGAAAATACTGGTAACAGGCGGAGCTGGTTTTATCGGAAGTGAGTTCGTTAGACAGGCTATTAAAAGAGGCATTGAAACTGTGGTTGTTGATAAACTTACCTATGCAGGCGACCTTGAAAGGTTGAAAGAGGTCAAAGATGAAATCACCTTCTATAAATGTGATATCAACAATTGTGAGTTTCTTGAGGATATTTTTAAAAGAGAAAAACCCGATGTTGTTGTTCACTGGGCAGCTGAAAGTCACGTAGATAGAAGTATTCTTGATGCTTCACCCTTTATAGAAGCCAACGTCAGAGGAACACAAACTTTACTTGATGTCGCGAAGAATAATGATACGGAACTTTTCATCAATATAGCTACAGATGAGGTCTATGGCGAACTTGGAGAAGAAGGGCAGTTTTTTGAAACGACACCTTTAAATCCAAATTCTCCGTACTCTGCAAGTAAAGCTTCTGCAGACATGCTTGGAAGAGCCTACTACAGAACCTATGGTCTCCCTGTCATTACAGTCCGTCCATCAAATAACTACGGCTACTGGCAGTACCCTGAAAAACTTATTCCCGTGGTTATCCTGAAAGCTCTAAACAATGAACCAATCCCTGTCTATGGAACAGGGCAAAATGTAAGAGAGTGGCTCTTCGTTTCAGACTGTTCTGAAGCGGTCTTTTCCATAATAGAAAAAGGGAAACCTGGGGAAATCTATAATGTCGGAAGTGGAGAAGAGAAACGAAACATAGAAGTCGTGAAAGCAATCCTTTCTCTTTTAAACAAACCTGAAGAGTTAATTACATTTGTAAAAGACAGGCCCGGCCACGATTTCCGTTACTCTCTAAATACAGAAAAAATAGAAAAAGAACTTGGCTGGAAGGCAAAGGTTAAGTTTGAGGAAGGCATAGAGAAGACAGTTAAATGGTATCTTGATAATATTGACTGGGTGAATCGAAAATTAGATTATTTGAAAGCCTATTGGCAAAAAGTCTATTCAGAATAACCTCTTCCCGGAGAAAGATATGCGTAAGTATGTATCGGCCGTGATTCTGCTATTTTGTGACTTGATTGTTTTTTACGCTTCGTTATTAGCAGCGTACATTTTAAGACTCTGGCTTAGCGATAAATTCCTGCCTCATTACTATATGACTTTTGGCAAACTGCTTTCACTATGGTGGTTTCCGATAGCTTACATATTTTCTTTCTGGATTCAGGGACTTTACACTTCAAGATTTCCATTCTGGGAAGAGGTTAAAAGAATAATAAAAGCTGTAAGCTTTGCAACAATAATAATACTTTCTGTTGTGTCTCTTGGAAGGTTAAGTGAGCACGTTTCAAGAACCACAGTAGTTATCCTGTGGATGATTTCTATTCCAATATTTGCTGTTAGTAGAAAATTTCTCAAAGCATTACTATACAGACTTTCCCTGTGGAAGCAAGAAGCAACTGCTGTTGGTAACAGAGAATTCATAGATAAAATTAAAGAAATCTTTGACAAAGATCACTTTATGGGATATCACGTAAATAAAGGAATAGAAATTTCCCCGTCTAATTTCTCGTACGAAAAGGAATTATTAGATCTTGAGGCTGATACACTTATCGTTGCCATTCCGGACAGCTTTGAGGGTGATACTGAAAAGTTTCTTGCTAAAATTCATAAATCTGCCAGAAATGTTCTTTTCGTTCCTGATATTAAAGGACTGGCTTTTTTAAACTCCGAACTTTATCCTCTATTTTTTTCTGAAATGTTTCTACTGTCCGTAAAAAATAATTTAAAATACTTTACCAATAGATTTTTAAAAAGATTATTTGATTTAACTGTTTCCATCCTACTGCTACCCATTCTCATTCCTATTATTACCATTATTGCTATATTGATAAAATTTGATTCTGAAGGCCCGGTATTTTTCGTCCATAATAGAGTAGGTAAAGATGGAAAAATAATAGGTGTAATAAAATTTAGAACTATGTATAAAGATGCCCAGCAGAGATTGGAAAAATTACTTGCCGAAAATGAAGAGATAAGGAAAGAATGGGAAACCTACTTCAAATTAAAAAACGATCCCAGAATCACAAAAGTTGGAAAATTTTTAAGAAAAACATCTCTTGATGAACTTCCTCAGATTTTCAACGTTCTTAAAGGGGATATGAGTCTCGTTGGCCCAAGGCCTGTAGTTAAGGAAGAGATAGAAAAGTACTACAAAGATTTTGCCCAATATTACTACCTTGTAAAACCAGGAATAACCGGTCTATGGCAGGTAAGCGGAAGGAGTGATACCGATTACGATAAACGTGTAAGATTGGATACCTGGTATGTACTTAACTGGTCTCTCTGGCTTGATATAATCATTCTTATAAAAACGGTTAAGGCAGTTTTGAAGAAGGAAGGTGCTTACTGACAGGTAATTATCTGATTTCCGTAGCAGTCCTGATAAACTGCCTTTCTCCCTCTGTCAATTTTTTATCCCGCATCCATGTTATTGTCAAAGGAAGAAGAATTTTAAACCATTCTTTCCCCTGAAGTTTCTCTCTGTGTCTGTAACAAAAGTAGATAATATTCATCCTCGTTTTAAGCGGTAAATTCCATCTAAACGCAACTTTTTTTATGTAATTTTCCACTTCGCAAAAGAGATCTTCAGGAATTTCTATTTTCGAAAATGCGGCAATTATATAGTCTATGTAAGGTATCATTTTAGCATCTTTAAATGAAGCAATCCTCACCATCGTCAAAAGTTCATTTATAAATGTCCTCATTTCATAACTGTTCAGGTTCATTTCCGTAAGCGTCTCTATAATTTTCACACCAGTAACATCTCTCTTCCTGAAATCTTTCCTCAGTTCGAATAGCAATTCTTTGAAGCTCCTGCGTTTTACAGGTAAATCTTCTATCTCTGAATAACTCTTTCCGTTATATTTAGTTTTCATCCTGTGAAAAGAAATTCTATTCTTACAATTAATAACTTCTTTTTTAAGTAGCTCTTGAGAATTTACAATTTCTGGCGGTAAACCGAAAATCCTCTCTACTGTTTCCCTGTATAGGTTGGCAATCCTTCCTATTATTGCAATTTTTTTGATAATAGGTTTTTCTCTCTTTTCCTCTTCATAGGCGTAAAGAGCATTAACTATAGCCGATGATAAGTCTGTAATCTCTGGCGTAAATTCACCAAAGTTAACCTGTCCCGCCAAAGGAGTAAGAGCCATTTTTACTTCTTCATCACTGACTCTTCTTTGGTAGTTTTCTTCTTTAACGCAAATTTCATCACTCCGTTTAAGAAGAACTCTTGCCCCCATTGCTCTGAACTTATCAAGATATTTTCCTCTTTTTCCTTCCTTTCTCAGAGATACATTGGAAATTTTCATATCCCTCAAAAATCGGTTAAAGAGATAATTGCCGAATACGTCAATGAAGTTGAATTCTCCAATGTTGATAACCGATAAAAAATTACCCCCAATCGATAAAGATGTCTCTCTATAACCAATATTTATTACAAGCGTTTCTTCTGTAAACAGATTAAAGTCATAAAAAATGTTTATGTCATTTTTCTTCTTGCCTAAAATCGTTTTTAAGCTTTCTCTTATTATAAATGTGGGTTTTCCATAAGTATATCCAGGAAGTATTACTCTTTCTATTTTCTGATTTTTAATACCGAAAAGTGCAAATTCCAAAATATCAGAGGCATCATAATAAATATCGTTTATAAATACGTAATCTTTTTCTTTCAATGCATCAAGAAGGCCAAGTAGCTTTTTCTTCACTTCTACAGGAATAGAGTCATAAGAAACGTTTACCTCTTTAAGAAAAAGATCTTTAAGTTTAAAAGTTCTTTCATCTGCGTAAGATTCAGGATACCCCAGATAAAGTCTCAAAGGTAAATAACCTCCCTATTGGCCGCATGCTCTTTGTGGTGTTTTCCAGGATAACCGTGTATTAAAATTGTTTTTTCAGGTCTGAGAATTCTTCTGATTTTTTCAAGATCTTCTCTTTTTGAATGTGCTGACAGATGATGCTTTAAAATTTCACATTTGAATTGCTTAAATTGATGGCGGTTTTTCATAAGTTTAAATCCAAAACTTTCCTCAGATAAATAACCGCTGAATATTATGCCGTTTTTCCCTCTTTTTCCTATGATTTTTGCATAGGCGTGAGAAGGTGTATTTTCCATCAACATTCCTGAAGTTGAAACAATTATGTCAGCCTCTCTTATATTTTCTTCACATGCCTCCTCAAATGACAGTCCCTCGTATCTTGGTGCCGGTTGTATGTAAAAATTGAAAAATTCCCTGTCGATATTATGTTCGTAAATGTTACATATCTCCCTGGCAAGACCATCAACGTAAACATTAACAGGAGGAATTTCACCGCTTTTTATGCCTTCCTTAATAATAGAAATTATCTCTTGTGCTCTTCCTAAAGCAAATACAGGAATAAGAATTTTTCCCTTTCTACTAAGAATACGGCTTATACTTTCCTCTAATGTTTCGCCAGAAGTTTTTTCGGTTTTTGTATAGTAATAGGTGCTTTCCATAATCAGATAGTCAATCTTTTCTTCCGGTAAAACAGCACCTTTTACTGTTATCTGGTCTTTCAACGAAATATCACCTGTATGAAACAGCGTTTTCCCTTCCCATTTCATTAAAACAGCAGCTGCACCAAGTATGTGTCCCGCAGGGTACAGAGTGATCTCAATGTTGTCTATCACTATCGATGAGAAAAAATCCTTTCTTTCTATCCTTAAAAACGCTTCGTCAAACAGTTTATATTCAGATGTTGCTTCCTCCTCTATCCCAATGTACCTAACCTTTATAGCATCTTCCACCATTACCGATAAAAGTTCTGCTGTCTCAAATGTTGTATATACGGGTGTTTCTGGATAGAAGCTGGATATTATGTGAAAAGCACCGCAGTGATCTATATGAGCATGAGTTATTATTATAGCGTCAAGTTCAGGCGCAAGCGTTTTTAAAAACTCAGGATCCGGATACGGTTCTTCTGGATTAAACCTTATTCCAAAGTCTATCAGTATATTTTTTCCACCTATCATATAGAGATAGGCACTTGCACCTATCTCATTTCCGCCACCAAGAGGAATCATCATATCCATGGCAAATTAATTTAATCCCTTTGAACATTTTTGGAAGAGTACTTTCCCCTAAATCCACTGTTTCTTTCTGAAATATACCATGAAGGCCATACTCATAAGTACCATCATTCCCGTTACTATAAAAAGACCAATATGAGAATCGGCAAACGGAAGGTCAACAATGTTCATACCGTAGTATCCAGAAATCATCGTAATTGGTGCAAATACGGTCATAATGATAGTGAGAGTTTTCATTATATCGTTCAGCTTGAACTCTACAAGAGAGGAAAATACAGAGAATATATTCTGGAGCATTTCGTGAAGCGTATCTATGTGATCATAAAGCATCACAAGTTCATCAGCAAGATCCCTTAAATAGTGAATACTCTTTAGAAGTACAAAAACGTAGTTTTCAAAAGTTTCCGCTTTAGGCCTGTCTTCAAAAGTAGCATCTTCAAGAGACAGCTCATTTATTTTCAGCTTCTCAAGAAGGAAATCCTCTATCTCTTCATCTAAGTTGCGAAAATGTATCCATATCGGTCGTTTTTCAATAGCACGATAGAGCTGAGCAACATCCAAAGTGTCCGTTTCAATTCCATTGTCTGTTTTAAACAAAAGCCAGCACTTTCCCATAACCTACTTCCTGTCAAAGAATATGTTTTTTCCACTTACGGACAACGGTATGCCATATCCCACTTTTATTTTTTCAGGAACAAATCCACCTTCTATTGCTGCTTTTCCAAAGGAAAACATTATTCTGTTATCTATGTGGTGTAGTGAGGCCATGGATACAGCCGAGCCAATGGCTATCCCTAAATCACCTGTTGCAAAGGCACAGTGTATCCCTCTTGAAAGCGCATCTTCACAGTTTTTTGCACCACAAAATCCACAGTTTGGCACTCTCCTTGGTGTTATAGCTGTTCCTATGAACACCACACACACTGCGTCAAAAACGTTTTCGGCATCTCTTATAAAAAAGGGAATGTTTTTTTCTCTACCTATCGTAGCCATGAGTTCTGCCACTTCATCTTTTTTTGAACCTGTAAACACCTCAACGTGTAAAAGATTAATACCTTTGCCTTTCGGTGCGGTGATTGCAGCAGCACACATCATTTCAGCTATGGATAAAACGGTTTTTGAGATAAATTCCATAAAAACCTCCATTAAAGCCTTTGCAATCAAAACTAATTATACCCTATTTGTTAATCTCCATACGATTTCACTATTAAAACAAAAAGAGTATAATATTTGTCAAATCAGGTATGGAGTGTTTTGATGGTTTTGAAAGGAAAATTTTCTTCTTATCAAGAGTTTTTCGACCTGATAAAGCTGGTTACACAGATGAAGATGACAATTAATTTATGCCTTACTCATGAAAAAGATGGAAAGCGTCTCTTCCTCTCTTTTAAAGAAGGGGCACTTGTGGCTCTTGAATGTGACTGCAAAGAGTCCGTTTTGCTGTACTTCAACTTTATGAACAACAAAATTCCTGTTGAAAGTTTTATAAAGGCAACCATATTTATGTTTCTTATAGATTTTGAAGATGTCTTTTTCGAAACAGTTACAAAAGAAAAAGAGGAAATGTTTAAGATTCAGGATTTTGAAACGTTATTTTTAGATGTTATAAGGGAAGTTGACGAGATCAGAGATTTTCCAGACAATGAAAATATTAATGTCAACGTAAAAGACTTTCACCTTGAAAGTGTGGAAGAGGTTTTGTTGCTTGGTTATCTTCTATCAGGTTACTCTCTATACCAGGCCATATTTTCAATGGGAAAAGTCAAAAAATTCTTAGATGCATACAAAAGTTTAAGGAATAAAGGAATTATATCTTAACTTAAAATGAAAAATTCCTTCACATAAACGTTTTCAGGATATTAAAATTTAAAAGCATGCTCAAATTGCAAGGCTTCCTTTTTAAAGAGGAAGCCCGATAAAATCTGATAAAAATTCAAATATTGAATAACTACTCTTCATCAACTTCAACTGATATTTTAAGATCCGCAAGCTGTTCCGGCCTAACGCTATCTGGAGCACCCGTAAGTAAACATTGCCCTCTTTGTGTTTTTGGAAACGCTATTACATCTCTTATAGATTCTTCACCTCTCATAATTGTACACAACCTATCCAGTCCAAATGCCATGCCACCGTGAGGAGGCGCACCGTAATGCAGAGCTTCTAATAAAAAGCCAAACCTATCGTTTGCTTCTTCCTCTGACATACCTATTACTTTAAATACCTTTTTCTGAATATCCGGTCTGTGAATACGGATACTTCCCCCACCTATTTCAACACCGTTCAGCACCATATCATAAGCTCTGGCTCTTACACTTCCCGGTTCCACTTCAAGCTTTTCTACGTCTTCCTCTTTAGGACTTGTAAATGGATGGTGAAGAGCTTCCCATCTGTTCTCTTCCTCATTCCACTCAAACATAGGAAAATCTGTAATCCAAAGGATATTAATCTTGCTATCATCAATAAAGCCGGCCATCTTTCCAAGTTTAAGCCTCAAGTTAGAAAGTGCGTGGTTTGTAACCTCAGCTGTATCAGCTACGAAAAAGAGAATATCGCCCGGTTCAGCTTCGAGTCTTTTCAAAATTTCATTTATTTCACCCTCGGTAAAAAACTTGACAATCGGCGATTGAAGACCGTCCGGCTGAACTTTAATCCAGGCAAGCCCTTTCGCACCATAAATTCCAACAAATTTTGTAAGTTCGTCGATCTCTTTTCTTGAGAGAGAAGCACCACCTTTTAAATTTAAGGCTTTAACTATACCGCCATTTTCCGCAACCGTTCTAAAAACTTTAAAATTACAACTTTTAGCTATATCGGTAAGGTTTTTAAGTTCCAGCCCAAATCTCGTATCCGGTCTGTCCGTTCCGAATCTCTCCATAGCTTCATCGTAAGACATAACCGGAAAAGGTGTCTCGATTTCGATATCAAGTAGTTCCTTATAAACTGTTTTTATAAGCTTTTCTGCAAAGGACATTACATCTTTTTCTCTCACAAAAGACATCTCAAAATCTATCTGAGTAAATTCAGGCTGTCTATCCGCTCTTAAATCTTCATCCCTAAAGCACTTCACTATCTGAAAGTATTTATCGAATCCTGAAATCATAAGTATCTGTTTAAAAAGCTGTGGTGACTGGGGAAGAGCGTAAAACTTCCCGGGATATATTCTGCTTGGTACGAGAAAATCTCTTGCTCCTTCAGGCGTGCTCTTTGTAAGAAATGGCGTCTCTATTTCAATAAATCCCTCTTTATCAAAAACCCTTCTAACAGTCTGATAAAGTTTATGGCGAAAAATGATGTTCTCCTGCATTTTCCTTCTTCTCAGGTCAAGAAACCTATATTTAAGCCTCGTATCTTCACCTACCTTTATCTCATCTTCAACAGGGAACGGCAACGGCAAAGAACGATTAAGTACTTTTAACTCTTCAACATAAACTTCTATTTTTCCCGTTGAGATTTTGGGATTCTCCGTCCCCTCCGGTCTTCTTCTCACCTTTCCCTTTACAGCAAGAACATATTCATCTTTTATCTTCTTTGCCTTTTCTGTAAGCTCTTCGTCTATTTCGGGACTAATAACAACTTGAACCTTTCCCGTTCTATCTCTCAAATCTATAAATACAACGCCACCATGGTCTCTGGTAGAATCAACCCATCCGGCGAGGCAAACCTCTTCACCAATGTTTTTCTCATCAAGTTCACCACAGTAGTGACTTCTTTCAAAATCGCCAAAGTGATCCAACATCACGATACCTCTCTTACGAAAATTTTTCAGCGCTAATTATACTCTTTATTCAACTCTCTCCCAACCTGACTGTTGATTTCGCCATTCTTTTTCTCTCGCTTATATCAAGGTACCTTTTCCGGATTCTGATGCTCTCAGGCGTAACTTCCACAAGTTCGTCCTCTTCTATCCACTCAAGGGCCTTTTCCAGTGTCATTTCAGCCGGCGGAACAAGTTTTATCGCATCGTCACTTCCAGCAGCCCTAACGTTAGTTAACTTCTTCCCTTTTATAGGATTCACATCTATATCACCACTCCGATTATGTTCACCAATTACCATTCCTGCATAAACTTTGTCTCCGGGCTTAACAAACAGTTTTCCCCTCTCCTGAAGGTTGTAGAGAGCGTAACCGGCCGCCTCACCATTGGCCATTGAAACCATCGCACCGTTTCCACGTCTGTAAGGAATGCCTCTAAACTCCCTATATTCAAGGAAAGAACTGTTCATTATCCCTTCACCTTTTGTATCGGTTAAAAACTCGCTTCTGTAGCCGATAAGGCCTCTTGAGGGAATCTCAAACTCTATCCTTGTTCTTCCATTTCCCATAGGCATCATGGTAACCATTTCAGCCTTTCTCTTCCCAAGCTTTTCTATAACCGTCCCCACAAAATCATCCGGAACATCAACAACAAGAAGTTCAAAGGGTTCAAGATGCTTTCCGTTTTCTTCTTTAACAATAACCTGTGGTCTGCTTATGGAAAATTCGTAACCTTCTCTCCTCAGATTTTCGGCAAGAATACATATCTGAAGTTCTCCCCTTCCTGAAACCCTGAACTTACCCTCACCTATTTCCTCAAACTTCATGGCGATGTTTGTTCTTGCCTCTTTCACAAGACGATCTTTAAGCTTTGTTGCAGTAACGTACTTACCTTCCGTTCCAAAAAGTGGTGAATCGTTCACACTCAGGTAAACGCTAAGTGTTGGTTCCTCTATATGCAGAGGCTCAAGAGGTTCGGGGTGTTCAACATCCACCACGGTATCACCGATATCAATTGTGTCAAAACCGGCGAAAGCAACAATATCACCACATACAGCCTCATCTATCTCAATCCTTTCAAGTCCTTTAAAACCAATAAGCTTTGTAATCCTTCCATTCATGGTCTCGCCATTCTTTTTAAGCAGCAAAACGTTTTGTCCTTTTTTAACCCTTCCGTTAAAAATCCTTGCTATTGCTATCCTTCCAACATAGTTATCGTAATCAAGCGTAAAAGCCTGCATCTGGAGAGGAGCATCTTCGCTTCCGGAAGGTGCTGGAACGTGAGAAATTATCGTTTCAAAAAGAGGTTTAAGGTCAAGATTGTCATCACCTAAATCATACTTTGCATAACCGTCTCTTGCGGCAGCGTAAAGCACTGGAAAATCAAGCTGTTCATCAGTGGCATCCAAATTGACAAAAAGGTCAAAAACCTCATCAACAACCCTATCAGGTTCTGCTGCCGGTTTATCTATTTTATTAACAACAACTATCGGTTTAAGCCCAAGAGAAAGAGCTTTTTTAACGACAAATTTCGTCTGAGGCATAACTCCTTCCTGTGCATCTACAAGGAGGAGAACGCCATCAACCATTTTTAAAACACGTTCAACTTCTCCGCCAAAATCTGAGTGTCCCGGCGTGTCAATGATATTTATCTTGTAATCACCGTAGTAGATAGCCGTGTTTTTTGAAAGGATAGTTATTCCCCTCTCTTTCTCTATGTCATTGCTATCCATTACCCTTTCGCCAAAATCCTTTCTCTCGTTTAAAGTACCACTCTGTTTTAAAAGTTCATCAACCAGAGTGGTTTTTCCATGATCAACGTGAGCTATAACAGCAATATTCCTTATTTCCATCGTTTCACCTCTTTATGGTTTAGACGGCTAAATATACCCGGAAAAAGTAAGAAGTCAAATAGTATAATTTCCCAATAATCAGACCAAAAACAGGGAGAGAGAAATGTTTGAACTACCAAAACACATAAAAGAAGTACACGTTTATGAACCGGGAAAACCTATCGAAGAACTTGAAAAAGAGTTAGGAATAAAAAACATCGTAAAACTTGCCTCAAATGAAAACCCTTTAGGCCCTTCACCAAAAGGCGTTCAGGCTATAATTGAAGACCTTAAGAACCTGAACCGTTATCCTGACGGAAACTCTTACTACCTTAAAAAGGCACTGGCACAGCACCTAAACGTGAAACCTGAAAACATCTTCGTCGGGCTTGGCTCAAATGAGGCGTTAGATATCATCTCAAGAGCTTACCTTCGCCCTGGAAAAAATGCCGTTTATAGTGAAAAGTCTTTCGCAGTCTATCAGATAGTTGTTCAACTTGCCGGTGCACAGCATAAAGTTGTCAAGGCAAAAGACAATTACTACATGGATTTAAAAGCCCACCTTGACGCTATAGACGAAAACACCGCTGTTGTTTTTCTTGCAAACCCAAACAACCCAACAGGAACTGCATTCACAAAGAAAGAGTTTGAAGAATTTTTGAAGGAATTTCCTGATGATGTTCTTTTAGTCCTCGACGAAGCTTACTATGAGTACGCCGTTGGTGCTGGACTTGATGTCGAAAACGGCGTTGAGTACATCTACGACAAAAACATCTTAGTAACGCGAACCTTTTCAAAGATATACGGCCTTGCAGGACTGAGACTTGGTTATGGGGTTGCAAAAGAAGAGATAATAGCGGACATGAACAGAATAAGACAGCCATTTAATATTACCAGGCCTTCTCAGATTGCAGGCGTAGCGGCATTAGAAGACAAAATGTTTATAAAACAGTCCCAGGTTGTTAACGAAGAAGGAAAAAAGTACCTCTATAAAGAATTTGAAAAGTTGGGATTAAATTATGTTCCCACATATGCAAACTTTATTTTGGTAGACGTTGGACTTCCTACAAGGGAAGTATTCAGAAGGCTTCTTGAAAAAGGTGTAATTGTGAGGGCAATGGACGGTTACGGTTTCCCAACCTGTATAAGGGTAACCATCGGAACAATGAAAGAAAACATCATGTTCATTGATAAACTTAAAGAAGTCCTTGAAGAGATGAAAAAATAAGGGGGAAACGATGGAATATCACGTAAAGGATCTTTCACTTGCAGACAAAGGAAGGGACAGAATAGAGTGGGCAGAGATGGACATGCCCGTTCTAAGGAAAGAAATAAGAGAACGCTTTATAAAAGAGCAGCCCCTTAAAGGGATAAAGCTTGGTGTGTGCCTTCACGTTACAACAGAAACGGCAAACCTTGTGAGAACACTCAAAGAGG
>NZ_JALVIW010000033.1:0-1628 GCF_027028515.1 Desulfurobacterium sp.
GCCTATCTTCTCCTTTTCCTTTACAGGCTTAAACCGTATGCTTATACTCCTCATTCAACCCTCTCCCGTCTGATAAGATTATACACCTACTTTTCCACCCACGACCATAAAGTTAAACATATACACTACTACAGCTATCTACTTTTTCTTTTTTCCCGAAAAGGTATACAAAGAGCAGGAAAAACCCTGCTCTGTCCTAATAGTTAACAGGAATCACCTTTTCGGCCTTGTCTTGTATATCGGGTGTTCCCTACGGTCGTAGACTTTAACTCCTATCTCTTTTAAGAGGCCGTAGATTTCAGGATCTTCCTCTTCGTATTCGGCCATTCGTTTCTTTTCAATTACGAATCCCTTTAACTTCCCGTTTCCCACAAGTGGCATAAGGTGTTTTAGCGACAGCGAAAGCGAAAGTGGAAGATTGAGTTTTTTCCTTAAGTTCAGCTCCTCTACTTTGGAAAGAGGTTTATACTCTTCGTCAAGAAACCTTACGCCGAGCCTCTGATTTTCTACAAACAAAACTTCAACGTAGTAAGCCATTGCACCTCCTTGTTCTTAACATTATTTCCTGTTTTTCTTCAGGGAAAATATCAAGTATATCCCGTTCAGAATAACCTGTTATTTCTGCAACTTTTTTAGCAATTAATTCTTTACTGGTTAATTTTTCGTGCTTGATAACTGCAAGTATTCCCACGATTACAACCCTTTCACGGAGAATGTCCTCTATAAATTTGTCCAGAGAGGGATAAAGTTCTAAATCATTTATCATACTTTTATAAATCGATATTTGCCTGTTAATCTTTTCTGGCTGTACGCCCGGATTGTTTTTCCTGATTTCTTCTCCGATTTTTTCACACTTGTATTTCTGGATTTTAAGGTAGGCCAGTACTTCTGACTTGTTGGAGCCTACCTTTTTAACGGTTTCGGAAAGGTGGTCTATGATTTCTTCCTTTTCTTTCAGGTAGTCAGCAATTTTCTTAATGTCCATAATACCCTCCTTATCGCTATCGGTTTAGTGTTAAAATTATAATAACAGAGGCGTAAAGTTTTATCAAATTTTGCATATTTTACACGGTTAAACAGGGATTATAATTTAGTTCTGTGGAGGTGAATAAATGTTCCTGAGGTGGTTGTTTGGAGGAGAGGGCTACAAAAACGTTCAGGAGTTTGTAGAGGAAAAGGCCAAAAAAATCTTCGGGGACACAATAGAAGCCGTGGAAATCTACAATGCAAAGGGCCAGCCTATATACCGCAGTAGAGAAAACGAACTCAAAACTCCCTACCTCATAGCAGTTTTTAACGATGCCATAAAAAAACTTGAAAGGATTAAAAAGGTCCCTCAGGGCATCATTTTACCCTATGAAGAAAAATATGGGGTTAAAAGATACATAATAGTAATGCCTTTCACGGTTGATAAAAATGTCCTATTTTTAGTAGTAAGCGTTTCTAACGAATATGTTATATTTTTTAATCCGGATGCCGAGCTCAAAAAGTGTAAAAAGTTTGTTAAAGAATTTACGGACTTTTTGGGTAAAATCCATAAAAAGGAGAGGTAAATGGATAAGGAAAGCCTTTTAAAAATTCTAAACTCTGTATATTCTACCAGAGGTTCGTGGACATTGACTTTTGTT
>NZ_JALVIW010000034.1:0-5090 GCF_027028515.1 Desulfurobacterium sp.
TCTCCAGAAGATATTCCACACTGCCCTAAGAAATATCTTAAAGCTTTTTCGTCTAGATTATTGGGATTTATTCCGGATCCGACATCTTCTAATTTAATTTCCCAACTCTTTCCGTTAAGTTCAACCTTTACTTTGTTTTCTGCTTTTATGATTTTATCCTTTATTCCTTTTTCTATTATGTAGAGTATACTCTTACAGTTTTGGTGTTCTAATATTCTGTCTGTTAAGTTATAAACATTAATTATAGAAAGTCTGGAATTGAAATTAGCGAGAAAACTTAACGTAAAAATTACACCTGTAAGCCATATAACAAAAAGCAGTGTGTACATTCATCTCTCCATTTTACTCCCAACTGGTGATATCAGCGTTTTCTCCTGTTCCTCCCGGCTTTCCATCAGCTCCAAGAGAATATAAATCATATTCTCCATGTTCACCTGGACATTTATATATGTAATCTCTGCCCCAAGGATCTTTGGGAATCTTATTCTTTTTGAGGTAGGGACCGTCCCATCCTTTCACTCCTGGATTCTTGATAAGGGCTTCTAAACCTTCCTCAGTAGTGGGGTATCTGCCTGTGTCGAGTTTAAATTGATCTAAAGCAGATGATAGCATCTCAATTTGCATTTTTGCTATTTTCTGTTTGGATTTGCCCAACTTGTTAAGCACCTTTGGGGCTACAAGAGCAGCAAGCAGCCCCAGAATGACTAAGACAACCATAAGTTCGATAAGCGTAAATCCCCTGTTTCTTCTTTCCATGGCTCTACCTCACAATTTCATTTACACTAAAAATAGCTCCTATCATAGAAACTACAATAGATCCAACTATAAGACCCATAACCAATATAGTAACAGGTTCGATGAAAGAGACAATTCTGGTAAGAGTTTCTTCTGTTTCTCTTTCTAATGCTTCGGAGGCTTTAACAAGCATTTCTCCGAGGTTACCAGATTCTTCTCCCACACTACACATCCCGATAACAAATGGATGCCATAGTTCTTCTGAACCACTGAGAATCTCAGATAGTTTGGCTCCTTCTCTCAGTTTCTTTGTGAGTTGGTCAATTTCTGAATAAAAGAATGGGTTAGTAAACATCTCTTTTATTATACTTGTTGCTCTCAATATAGGAACACCATTAAGAAGTAGCATTCCCAAATTGCTGGTGAATTTTATATTTTCCATTTTGAGGATAATATCGCTTAAGATTGGCGTTTTCAAAAGCATCTTATAAAGTGTCATTTTTCCTTTTGGTTTTTTTAATTCCCATTTTATAAGGGCTACTATAGAAATTACAATAATCAAAATAAATATCCAATATTTTTCAAAAAACATTCCCAAGCTTGAGAGTAATCTCATTAAAATAGGAGGCTTTATATCCATGGATTCAAATATTGCCATAAATCTCGGAACTACAAAGACAATAAGAATGATAATAGAGGCTAGTCCTGTTAAGATGAGGAACGAAGGGTATATAAGGGATGACACTACTTTTTCTTTAAAATCTTCTATCCTTTTCATGTGTTCGTAAATCCTTTCTAATACCAAAGGAAGGACCCCCCCTGCCTCTCCGGCTTTTATCATGTTGACATAAAATTTGGAAAATACGTTTCCGTATTTGCTTAAAGCATCGCTAAGAGATGCTCCAGCCCTTATTTCCGTAAGCAAATCTTCTATAATGACTTTCATAGCTTCATTTGAAGTAACTTCTTTGCAGATGCTAAGCGCTTTGTCCATAGGAATACCAGAATTTAAAAGTATTGAGAGGGATTGAAAAAAGGAGATTACATCTTTTCTTGCCAATTTTCTTTTTATAAGTCTTCTTGAAATTTTTCTTAGGAAATTACTGCTAAAAGAGATTTTTTCTTTCTTTTCGTTTATTTCTAAAGGAATAAGTCCCCTGGAATATATGTAATCCAGAACCTCCTTTTTATTTTCAGCTGCCTTTTCTGCCTTTATTACTTCTCCACTTGGAGTTACCGCTTTATACTTGAACACTTTCATATTAAATCAGTACTTCTTATAATATAGAAAAAGCAAGTCCTGAAAAATCTTTTCATCAGCATATAACCAAACAATCTTTGTCCAATAAAAAATGTTTTTCCAGAAAGGTTTTATCTAAATCAGACTTGTCTTTTATTTTCAATGGGTTTCGTGTAGCATGAAAACATGCGGGATAAAGGTTTTACATTACTGGAAATAATTGTGGCTTTGCTTATAGCACTTTTCATAGTGGGGATAGGAGCGACGGCTTTAAAAGTTTATTACAGCTCTTATATTTTGCAGGAAGAAAAATTTGCAGAAGCAAAAAGAAAATCTTTTTTTCTTTTTCTCTTTTTCAAACAGCTTCAAAATATACCCCAGAATGTATTTGGTTATCCGCCGATCTTTGAAGGTGATGAGAAGAAATTGAAGTTTGTAAGTAATGTTCCTCTTCTCGGTAGGTATTTTCCAGGGATATTTGGGATTGAGTTGCGCATAAAGGAGGGAAAGCTTTTAGAGGCGAATATTCCTCTTGTGGATGTCGAAGATTATAGAAACTTCTTAAACGAAGACTTAAAAAAAGAGTGGTTTCTGGTTTTCTTTTTTTCAGGAGAAGAATGCCACTTTGAATATTCAGATGGCAAAATCTGGAAACGTAGCTGGAAAAAAGGCATCCCAAAGTTCATAGCCCTAAAAAGCTCTAAAGAAAGTTATATTTTTCCTGTAATGTTCTTTTCATCTGGTTAAATTTAACCACCGGTGGTTAAATTTAACCAGAATTTTTTGGGGCGCTTGCCTTGAAAATGTTTGTGTTATGGGCAGTTTAGGTTTTGGCATTCCTTTTGCTCAATTAATTTCAGGAGGCATAAATGAAATTGACTTGGTGTGGGAGATTTGATATTAAAATGAGCATAAGGGAAGGTAAAATCCTTCCCTGTGTATATCAAAAAACTTTTAAAGGAGGTTTGGTCATGTTGAAGAGGTGTTTGGTTGTTCTATTGTTGTTAATGTTTTTAGGTGTTCCGGCTATGGCGGATCAGATTGATGGTCTTGCTTCTGTTAACCAGCCATCTCCACCATCGGGTCTTAGTAATGGGACTAGTCCTGGTTTGTTTGTAAATCCTGGTGGAATGGGTGATGTGTTGATTTTCCCATACTATAATGTCCGTAATGCTGTGGACTTTTTCAAAATCGTAAACACGTCTGGCAAAGGGATAGTGGGCAAATTGCGTTTAAGAGAAGGAAAAGAAAGTAAAGAAGTACTCGATTTCCTTGTTTGCCTCAGTCCTCATGATGAATTTACTTTCTGGGTGGCAAATCCTGCTATGTTAGGTATTTCTGGTGATACAGCAGTTGTTCTTCGCGCGAATGCTATTCTTCCTGCAGATGATGATACTATTGTGGTACCTGGTGGTTGGAACGTCGCTCATACTCGTACTGTTGCGGGAGTCACTGCTGATCGTACACTTGAGGGATACATTGAGTTTTTTGCTATAGGTAGCGTTACTGGAACCTATTTTAAGTCTAATGTTGAAGGTGCTGATGATCCTGTTCAGGCTTGTATGGATTTGCTGGGCTATGATGGTCTTGAAGATGCACCTAACAGTTTGATTGGAGAGGGTTATATTTACAATTTTACCAATCTGTTGGATCAAGACGGGATTTCCACTTATGCTTATAAGGCCGTAGCTCTTGCTAATTTTGCCACTGATGCAAGTATGGCGGCAAATGCAGGATTAGGAGAGGATTATCCTTTGTTTGGTTCTACCTCTGCTCTGGCTGGACTAGATGCGGTTAACTATGTTCTTACAAAAACTCATATTTATGTGCTTTATGATCTTCAAAATTGGCTCATGGGTCAGACTGATGTGATTTTGAATTTCGTAACTAAGAAAGAAAGCGTTGAGGCGGGTAAAGATTTATATGTCAATAAAGGAAATTGTGGACCGGGGAACTACACAGATTGTTGTGTGCCTTTGAAGGTACAAATTTATGATGATGAAGAGAATACTCCTAAGGAAGAGGTTGATTTCTCTCCTAGAGAGGAAGGTGGTGGTGCTTTGCTTTGTAACGAAGTTTCTTATATCCCTGTGGGAGCAACAGCTTCTCCCATATTAGAAACCAAGCTCAAAGAGGTTAACGTAGACACAACTTATGAACTTGGCTGGTTGGATTTCTACTTCAGCAATAGTACGGCTGATTGTATGTTTGCTACCACAGTAAATTCTACTGATGCATGTGGTGAGCCTGTGATTGGTCTTCAGTTGATGGACTACTTTGGTGGTATAATCGATCACATGCTTCCTGTTAATTATGGTGTTAAAATTGTCCTACCTTTAGACTAAGAGGTAGAAAAAGGAGAGGGACTTCTCCCTCTCCTTCTGTTTTTTTATAGGAGGGTGAGATTAGAAAGTTTATTGTGTTGGTGGTTATTTTTTCTTTTGTAATAGCTTGTTCTTACAGCAAGACTAATGAAAAAGAAAGATTGCTTGAGGTGGTAAACGAGTATTGGAATGCTGTTGTTAAAGCTGATTGGGATACAGCCTATGAATATGAATATCCTTTATTAAAAAAATTAGTATCACGAGAAACGTATGTTTTTAGAAGGGGCAACCCTATGGCACATATAGTTGGATATGAGATTGGTGATGTATTTTTTAAAAAACCTGACGAGGCCATTGTAAATTTAAAGTTGCGTGTGAAACTTGTTGTTCCTGGCAACTCAAAACCTGCGGAAATAATATTGTCAGTTAAGGACAGATGGTATAAAATAAAAAATAAATGGTATCATGTTCCTAGAAAGGTCCCAAAAGGGGGGAGAGGATGAGGAAGGTGTTTGTTTTAACAATATTTATTTTAATGTTAGCAGGTGTTGCTTATTCTGAAGTGGATCTCGGGTGGGTAAATCTATCTGCTATTCAAGTTAAAACTTCTGATAGTGTAATTATCCCTGTGTTTATCAAGTTTAATTCTCAAGTCAATTCTTTATATATATGGAGAGAAGTTCAAGGGGAGAAATTCTATTGTAAGCCAACGGATTTTTCCACCTTGACAGGGGTTCTTATTTTTAGATGTGCTTGGCAGAAAGAGGTCTTCAATATATATTCATCCTCTA
>NZ_JALVIW010000035.1:0-38527 GCF_027028515.1 Desulfurobacterium sp.
GAGCCTCTTTCAGTGAAATCTCAGGATTAAAGACAAGGTGAACATCAACAAAGTTAAAAGGGCCCGCCTTTCGCGTCTTTAAAAAATGGTAGCTGGTTACTTTAGGCGTTGACTCTATAATTTTCACTATTTTTTCAACCGTTTCATCTTCAAGGGCAACATCCATCAATATCAAAATACCTTCTTTTATTAACTCATAAGCAGAATAAATGATATAAAGGGCTATGGCAATGCCGAAAAATCCGTCAACTGCGTAAAACTTTGTGAAATATACAATGGCAAGGGATAGAAGAACAGCAGAGTTTGAAAGGAGGTCTGTTTTATAGTGAAGGGCGTCCGACTTTACAACAAGGTTGCCGGTTTTCTTAGCAACGTATTCAAGAAAAACGACAAGCCCCCCTGTTAAAACAATGGAAACAACCATAACAAGAAGAGAAGTCCCAAGATGCGTTATCGGCCTGTTATGAATTATTTTCGTAATACCCTGATACATTATGAAAAGACCGGACATCGTGATAATCAAACCTTCTATAACGGCTGCAAGTGCTTCTATCTTCCCGAGCCCGTAGTTAAATCTCTCGTTAGGTGGCTTTTCGGCGTTGTGTATGGCAAAGTAATTGAAAAGAGAAACAAAAATATCAAGAATCGAATCAATTGCAGAGGCAAGAACGGAAACGGAACCGCTCACAACACCCACAAAGAGTTTTATTACGACAAGCACCGCCGCAACGGAACTTGCCACAACGGTGGCTTTTTTCTGAAGAGACATGCTTACTCCTTGAACCCTTTTGGATATGAACCTAAAATCTTCATGAAGGAAGTGCCCTGGGCTACCTCTTCAAGAGCCTTTTTGAGCTTGGGTTCAAGCCTGTGGCCGTCCATATCAACAAAGAAAACGTATTCCCAGGGGCGTTTCTTTGTAGGTCTTGACTCTATTTTGCTAAGGTTAACATCATAAAGGGCAAACGGCTTTAAAGCGTGGAATAAAGCACCTGCAACGTGCCTTGTGCTGAACATTATGGACGTTTTATCGTTCCCGGTAGGTGACTCGGAATCTTTCATACCGACGACAAGGAATCTCGTAAAGTTCTGGGAAATTTCCTGAATGTTCTTTTCAAGGATATTTAAATCGTAAAGAAGTGCTGCTGCTTCACTTGCAACAGCGGCAACGCCTCTTTCCCTGCTTGCCAGCTCCGCGGCTTTTGCAGTGCTTGAAACTTCTTCAATCTCAGCATGAGGAAGATTTTCAGTCAACCACTTTTTAGCCTGAGCGATTGCATGACGGTGGGAATAAACCTTTTTAATGTCCTTTAAAGAAGCTTCCTGACTTAAAAGGTGAAGGTTAACGGGGACAAAAATCTCACCGCATATCTTAAGTTCCGTATCAAGAAACATGTCAACGGTGTAGTTAACGATGCCCTCTATTGAGTTTTCAACCGGAACAACACCATAATCAGCCCTTCCTTTTTCCACCTCCTCAAAAACATCGGTTATTGAAGCCATCGGCCTTAAGTCTGAAGAGGTACCAAAATGTTTAAGAGCCGCAAGGTGAGTAAACGTTGCAAAAGGTCCCAGAAAAGCAACTTTTGTAGGCTCTTCAAGAGCACGGCAGGCAGATATTATCTCCCTGAAAATAGCCCTTATTGACTGAGGCGGAAGAACACCGTACTGCTTGTTCATCTCCTCAAGCTTTATAAGAATCTTTGCTTCCCTTTCAGGAACGTAAAACGGCAGTCCCTTTTCTCTCTTAACTTCTCCAACCTCTTTTGCAAGCTGCGCCCTTTTGCTTAAAAGCTCTATCAACTGCTTATCTATCCTGTCAATCTGCTTCCTGAGCTCTTCCAATCTATCCATCTACTTTCTCCTTCTGTTTAAAGGACATCCCTTCCTGCTGCACTTAGAACACTTTCCAGTACTTATCCTGACAGTTGCAAAAAGAGAAATTAGAAATATTATAACCAAAAAAAGATTCTCAACCACTTTACAAGCCCCTTGCACCTTTAAAGAAGCAAAAATATAATCATGCACAAATTCTCAGAGGTAAAGATAAAACGATGCTTGATAAAAGGCTACTAAAAGTCGTAAGAGGAAGGCTGAAAACAGAGGGCAAGGTTACCTGTTCAGGGCTGCCGGGCGGAGCAAAAGCCCTGTTTTTAAAAGAACTTCACACAGCGACTAAAGAAAAATTCATCCTCATAGCACCGACAGAACCTCTATCTGAAGCATTACACGCAGACCTTTTAAGAGAAGGAATTAACGCGGTTTATCTACCGCCGTGGGATTCTTCACCTTTTGAACCTGCATCACCCTCTCCATCTGTTCAATACAAACGATTCTCTGCCCTTTTCAGGCTGCTTGAAGAAGACTTTGAAATTCTGGTAACAAGCGTTAAAGGTTATCTTCAAAAAGTCCTTTCACCGGAAGAGATAATAGAGTACTCTCTAACCATTGAAAAGGATAAAGAAATCCCAAGGGGAGAACTTGAAAAATTCCTGACAAAAGGCGGTTTTACAAGGGTTGAAGCAGATGCAGAAGAGGGCGAATTCCTGCTAAAAGGTGATACTCTCACCATCAACACACCTGAAGAAAAGGTAACCGTTGAGTTTTTTGGCGACACTGTTGAGAAGATAACGGTAAACGGAAAAGAAAAAGAACGGGTTACAATCTTTCCTCTATTTGAGATGGTACCTGACAGAGATAGGCTTAAAAGCCTTGAAGATATATATCCAGAAGTTTATGAGAAACACTTTCTCTTTCCTTCTTTAAGCGGTGCGGAAAAGCTCCTGCCGGATTTTTTCAAGTTAGTGCCTTTAATGGAGTACATTGAAAGCCACCGTATTGTTACGGTTGAACCTTTTCAGTGTAAGGCAATAAAGGAAGATTTCATAAGAGAACTTGAAAACGAAGCGAAAATCCTCGAGCGGGAAGGATATCCCCACTCAAAAGTTGAAGGTTTTGTTTCGGATGAACTTCCTGAACCTTCAATTACGATAGTGGAAAAGGGGGAAAGTGACGCCGACTTTGGTTTAACACCGCTCCCCAACCTTGACGTTGTTGAAGCTGAAGAAATCCTTAAATCCGTTTCTAAAGACACGATAAGAATAATCCACTCAACAGAAAGCCTGAAAGAAGAAATTGAGAGACTCCAAAAAACGTTGAACCTGAAAATTACCCTCGAAAAAGGCATTTCCGCAGGCGGATACAGGATAAAAGAACAGTCGTTTTCCCACCTGTGCGAAATAGAGGTCTTCTCACCGTTTAAGGAAAAGTCCGTTCTAACTCTTTCACCGGGTGAACTTGTTGTTCACAGAGACTACGGCATAGGAATATTCAAAGGAATAACCAGCAGAAGGATAGCAAACAAAAAGTTCGACTTTGTTGAAATAGAGTATGCAGGCGGCGAAAAACTTTTTGCCCCGTTTACACAGATAGACAGAATCTATCCGTATTCAGGTTACAAAGGAAAAAAGCCAAAACTTGACAGGTTAGGCGGAACATCCTGGAAAAATCTTGAAAGACGGATAAAAGCCTCTCTTATAAAGTTTGCCAAAGAGCTTGCAGAGCTTTACAAAGAAAGAAAAACGGTAACAGGTGAACCTATCGTTGGAAATCCAGAAATAGTAAAGGCGTTTGAAAAGGCATTTCCGTTTAAAGAGACAGAAGACCAGCTTAAAGCTATAAGAGACGTTTATCGGGACATGGAATCGGAAAAGCCGATGGACAGGCTCATATGCGGTGATGTCGGTTTCGGAAAGACGGAAGTTGCCATGAGAGCCGCGATGAAAGCGGTATCCGCAGGAAAGCAGGTTGCGCTCCTTGCACCAACAACGATACTTGCAGAACAGCACTACAGAACGTTCAAAGAGAGATTTAAAGACTTCCCTGTAACGATCGAGCTTCTATCAAGATTCAGAACCAAGAAAGAACAAAAAGAAATACTTGAAAAACTTAAAAACGGTGAAATAGACATAATCATCGGTACCCACAGGTTAACCTCTCCTGACGTTGAATTTAAAAATTTAGGACTTCTGATAATAGATGAAGAACACAAGTTCGGCGTTAAAACAAAGGAGAAACTAACATCCCTAAAGAAAAACCTTGACGTTCTTTATCTGTCCGCAACTCCGATACCGAGAACCCTCTATTCGGCCATATCAGGTTTCAGAGACATATCGGTTATCGAAACACCTCCCGTCGGCAGAAAGGGAACAAAAGTTGCCGTGATGAAATACACGGATAAAATCCTGAAAACGGCAATTGAACGGGAGCTTGAAAGAAACGGACAGGTGTTTATTGTCCACAACGACATATCTTCCCTTGAAGAGATTAAACAGAAAATAGAATCCTTTTTTCCTGAGGTTCCTTCAGAAATCATTCACGGACAGATGAGGGCAGACAAGATAGAGAGAATTATGCACCGTTTTGTAAACGGCGAAACGAAAATTCTGATAGCAACCTCCATCGTCGAGTCTGGACTTGATATACCTTCAGCAAACACTTTAATCGTCATCGGTGCGGAAAATTTTGGACTATCTCAACTATATCAGCTAAAGGGAAGAGTCGGAAGAGGCGTAGAAAAAGGCTACTGTTATCTCCTCATCTCACCTAAAGCAAAGCTTACAAAAGAGGCTGTAAAAAGGCTTGAAGCTGTTAAAAAGGTATCCCAGCTTGGCGGTGGATTCCAGTTAGCACTAAAAGACCTTGAGATAAGAGGCGCTGGGAACCTTTTAGGACCTCAGCAGAGCGGCTACATCAACTCTGTGGGACTTGACCTGTACTTAAAACTTTTCTCAGAGGTCGTAGAAGAAAGGGAAAAAGAGAAAGACGTTAAGCTAAACATCCCTGTTGAAGCTTTCATCCCTGAAGACTATATAGAGGATTCAAAAGAAAGACTAAAGGTGTATGCAGAACTTTCATCAACAGAAAATCCTTCAGAACTCCTTGATAAGATGAAAGAACTCTACGGACCAATCCCTGATCCCGTTGTAAATACGTTCAAACTATTTAAAATCAAAAAGCTGGCAAAAGAGTTGGGTGTAGCGGAACTTTCCCTTACCCCTTCTGGAAGGTTGATACTTAAATTTAGTGATGAGGTAAACATATCACCTGACCAGCTGGTGGAATACGTAAAGGAAAAAGGAGCAACGTTCACACCGGATAAAACACTTTACGTTGACGCAGGAACAACACTTGAAAAGGTAGAAGAAACACTTAAAGAGCTTAAGGAGAAAACCTGTGATAAAGAGAATTGAAATAGAGCCAATTCCACTTACCGAAGGATGCTCAAAGCTGGTTTTAAAGGTTGAAAGGGGCATTATCGTTGAAGGTTACTACTACGCTCTTGTTCCTATTAGAGGCTTTGAAACTCTCCTTCTTGACAAGGAAGCTCCCTTTGCGACGGTCGCTGCAACAAGAATATGCGGCATGTGTCAGGCAGTTCACAGCATAGCGGCGGCTAAAGCAATAGAAGACGCCTGCAACATTGAAGTTCCAGAAGCTGCAGAAAAGTTGAGAGAGGCTCTTAACCTTGCCGTAAGAGTCTATAATCATCTGCTCCATCACATTGTCATATCGGGAAACATGTTTGAAGACAAAGACGAACGATTCGAATTTATAAAAGGCGTTCAGCGTATCAGAAAAAATATCTCAACGATAATGGAAATAATCGGCGGTGAGTTCGTTCATCCGCCAAATGTGGTCGTGGGCGGTATCTCTTCATCAATAGATAAATCTGTCAGAGAGAGACTTATAAACCTCGCTGATGAAAGTATTCCCCTTGCAGAGAAGGAAACTAAAAGATTTATTGACTATATAAATCACATATGGAAGAAACGAAACCTGCCTGATAATCTTGGCTCTCATAACCTTGATTTCTTTATAGCTGAAGACTTCCATTCAGAAGATATAGAAGAGCTGTATCCCCAGGAAGTTTTTCCAGAGTTCCCTTTTAAAAGAGAAGCAACAAACACCCTCGTAAAGGTAAAAGGAAAAGCCGTTGAAACAGGCGTGAGAGCAAGAAAAGTTAAAAAAGAAGGTTTTAAACCATCAGGAGGTATAAAAGAACTCCACATACTGAGAGCAGAAGAAATCATATCTGCTTTAAAGAAGATGAAAACAATACTTGAAGAAAACACTTTTAATAGAGAATTATGGAATAGAGAATTTCCTGTTTCCGACGGAGAAACAACGGGTACAGGAATTGTTGAAGCACCAAGAGGCGTAAATATTCACCAGGTAAGAGTTGATAAAAGCGGAAAGATTACATATTATAAGATTGTTGTACCTACTGCTATAAATATGTTAGCCATTGCAGAAGCACTTAAAGGTGAAAAAGTTGAATATGCTGAGATGGTGGTGCGGGCGTACGATCCCTGTATCGCCTGTGCAACACACTAACGGGGAGAAAGTTGGTTTATTCATTTGATAACTTTGAACTTGAAGAAGACATAAAAGTTAAAGTTGGCTTTTTCCATCTTTCAAGCTGTTCAGGATGCCAAATAGCTTTCCTTGATATGTTTGATGAACTTGCAGATGTTCTTGATACCGTAGAAATAGCCTACTCAAATCTTCTTACAAATAACAAAGAAATTCCTAAAATAAATGTTGCTTTCGTTGAAGGCACTTTCTCTATAGGTTTTGAACCCCACATCAGATTACTTAAAGAAATATACGAAAAAGCAGACATTATCGTAGCCGTAGGTGGATGTGCAGCTTTTGGAGGAATAAGAAGATTAAATACCGGTGCCCAGGCTCCACAACCTTCTCATCAGGCATCAATTCCCATAACAGAAGTTGCCTTTTTAAGAAACAAGATAAAGTATGTTATTCCGGGATGTCCACCGAATCCTAACCTCTTGTACAAGTTTCTCCTTGCACTACTTGAGGTAAACGAGGATTTTTTAAGACCGTTTGAATTCATGGTATTTTCAACATTTGCCTGCGGATATGACATCCTTACAGAAGTGGTAAACAAAGGACTCTGCACTGGTTGTGGTACATGTGTCTCCGCTTGCCCAACAAGAGCCCTTGAATTCAGCAAAAGAACGCAGAGGCCTCAATTCAATAGATTATTCTGTATAAGCTGCGGTTCATGTCTTGCGGCATGTCCTCAGTCATTCAAACCATATCCCCAGCCGGTTTATGGATAGGGAGGGACAATGCTTGGGCTTAACAGGCAATTCATACTGGGAAAATTTACAAAGGCATTCTTGCTCCGAGCTGGTAAGAACGCAACACCAAAAGACAATCTCAGGATTCTCCTTGAATCAGCATTTGATAAGGGGTTAATAGATAGTGTAATAGGAACAACCATCAAAGAGAAAAATGGTACAAGTGTAACAACTCCTGTATTTATAAAATCTAAAGAGGAATTAAAAGGCAATGAACAGTTTTTCTTCGTCCATGGTGGACAGAATTCTATATTAAAGGAAATAACGCAAAAATATTCTTTTGAGAAGGTGGCTGTTGTTGGACATTCTTGTGTCCTTGATGGGATAAATAAGATGCAGTATTTCGGAATAGGGTACAACTTTACCGCGTTGAAGTTCGCACTAAAGATTGGAATTTTCTGCATTGGTGCGGCTTCAATGGAAGGAATAAAGTGCCTCCTTAAAGAAAAAGGAGATAGTTCAGGAAGAATAAATGAAATTTTCATTAATAGAAGTAAAATTTATATAAAATCATCTAAATTATTTGCATTTTCACCCGAAGAATATTATTTTTATGTTAACGAGGGATGCAAAGTTTGTATGAACGTAAGTTCCCGAGGAAGTGACGTTACATTTGTCCCTTGCCTTGATAATGACTATTCTTTATGCTTTGTCAGGAGCAAAAGGGCTGAAAAGCTCTTCGAAGATGTTCCTTTTGAAGTCAAAGAGGCGGGGGAGGAAGAAATTTCAAGGGTTGAAAATATGGCAAAGGAGATACTAAAGAAAAACATAGAGACTACCCTTGAGAGAGCAGAACTTGGAATACCGTCAAACAAATGGGACAGGAACAGATATGGAAGATTCAGCGCGCTGTGGAACAATATATATGCTGAAGATATAGAAGAGGAGGTGTTTTAAAATGCTTCTAACAGAAGAACTAAGAATGAAAGCAGAGGTTATTAAGGTCCTCGGACATCCAGAGAGGCTCGCTATTTTGATGCTCCTCTCCGATGGTGAGAAATGTGTAAAAGATTTAAAGGAAGCTCTTGGCATTTCTCAACCAAAGGTTTCCCAGCACGTTGGTATCATGAAGGAGCTCGGGATACTCAACTTCAGAAAAGAGGGAACAAAAGTTCTCTACTCTATCGGAGACGACAGAATAAGAGAATTCCTCGATATCTTTGTTCTTGACTGATCAGGCAGGCGGGTAATTCCCGCCTTTTCTTTTCTCTCCTTTCCTTCTTTTATCAGCTTGCTCTGTAAAAATTCTTAATAAAACTGCCTTCATATTTATACTCCAATTATTTGTATAATAAACTTTAAAAAGAGCTGGAGGAAGCAGGTGGCTATAAAATTTGGAACTGACGGATGGAGAGGTGTAATCGCCGATGATTTTACATTTGAAAACTTAAGAAAAGTAACCCAGGCCCACGCAAAAGTTTTAAAAGAAGACGGCGCTAAGAGAATCGTTGTCGGATATGATATGCGTTTTCTATCACCGGAATTCGGAAAGTTTGTAGCCGAAACTCTATCCGGCGAAGGATTTGAAGTTGTTCTTGCAGACACGTTTTCACCAACACCAGCGGTATCTTTCGCAACAAAATACATGAACTTTGACAACGGTATCGTTATCACAGCTTCTCATAATTACGGAAAATACAGTGGTTACAAGGTAAAAGAATCATTTGGCGGTGCAGCAACGACAGCTTACGTAAAGAGAATAGAAAAGTACCTTCCCGATGTGGAAAGTGCGGAAAGAAAAGCTGGTGAAGTTAAAACAGAAGACATAAACACTCCCTACATTGAAGCTGCGAGAAATCAGATTGATCTGTCACTTTTTAAAGAAAGAGCGGTAAAGATTGTTCACGACCCTATGTTCGGTGCACAGCAGAACTTCGTTTCGCAAGCCTTAAAAGGAACAAAGGCAGAAGTTACAGAGATACACAGTTACAGAGACCCCTTATTCGATAATAAACATCCTGAACCCATTGTTGAAAAGAACATAAAATCTTTAATGGAAAAAGTAAGAGCAGTAGGTGCTGACATAGGCATAGCAAATGATGGAGATGGTGACAGGGTCGGCATAGTTGACGAGAACGGGAATTTTGTAAACTCACAGATAGTGTATGCCTTAATACTCCTCCACGTACTTAAAAACAAAGGACTTAGAGGCGGCTGCGTTGTAAAAACTGTATCAACAGGATACCTGGTCAATAGAGTCTGCGAAGATTTCGGAATAGAACTTATTGAAACACCTGTTGGATTTAAAAACATAACAGAGGTGATGCTTAAAAGGAAAGTTCTCTTTGGCGGTGAAGAGAGCGGCGGTTATGCCCTCATGGATTATCTACCCGAAAGAGACGGTCTTCTCATGGGACTGTTTATCGTTGAAAAGATGCTGGTTGAAGGCAAAAGTCTTTCCAAAATGGTAGAAGAACTGTTTGAAAGGTACGGAAGCGCCTACTACAGAAGGATCGACCTTCCGGTTTCAGAAGAAGAGAAAGCCGTTCTTAATAAACTTAAAGAGAATCCACCGGAAGAGGTAGAGGGAAAAAAAGTTAAAAAAGCTCTAACAATAGACGGCTTAAAACTGATATTTGAAGACGATTCATGGCTCCTGTTCAGACCATCAGGAACAGAACCGGTGTTCAGAACATACGCAGAAGCACCAACGCCGGAAGAGGTAGAAAAACTGATACAAAAAGGCATTAATCTGATAAAGGGACAGTAATCCGTCCCTTTACATCAGATAAGATTACTGTTTTCAGATTGCTCTTTTAAAAGCCTCAGATAATCTTCTGCGGAATATATCAGTAGCTTTTTTTCAGCCGCAAAACCTTCAAACAATTTTTTTCTGCTTTTCTTCCACTTGTCATACTTAACTTCTCGTAAAACCATAAAAATCAAGAGACACATAAAATATTCTGTGTGGCTCCAATCCGGATTCAATCAGGTGGTCTATAAAAAGTTTCATTATAGTTGTTTGTCCTGCCCTTCCAAGACCGGTCAAAAGAATCACATCTTTTGTATTAAGAGGAAAGAAAAGTTCGGAAGTGTACTTTTCTCTATCTACTTTTCCCTTAGCTGCCTTTTCTCCTTCCCATCAGGGATTAAAACGATAAAGTATAATTTCCGTCTTTACGCTACCATCGTATAAAACAAGCACCGTCTCTGGTTTATTTAAAATCCAGCTGAATATACCACTAATACTTGACAGAAAATCCAGTTTCACTACATTTTTAGAATGAACAAAATATCAAGGAGGTTGAATGCCGGTTTACGAGTTTAAATGCGAAGATTGTGGAAAAGAGTTTGAAAAGTTTGTTATTTCAGCTTCAAAGGTAAGCGAGGTAAAGTGTCCATACTGCGGTTCTCAAAACGTTAAAAAGAAAATTTCTGCATGCGGTATAGGTGGAAGCAGCTCAAGTTCAAGCTCAACAGGTGCAACCTGCTCACCGTTTGGCTGAGGTATTTAAACAGGGGCGGTCTGCCCCTTTATCCTTTCAAAGTAGTGAACAGGATCTCCCCATCTATCAAAAACAGGCGTGTATCCTGCCCTTTCTATTCTTTCTGCCATCTGAGAAACGGTCAGATTGTTCTTGTTCTCGTAAATTGAATAAGCTTTTTTGAAATCAGAAGGTGTAAAAACAGGCATAACAACATTTGCACCGGCTATTATTCCAGTTTCAAGGGAATTCTCACATCCGGGAATACTTTGAAGAGCAGTTGACGCAACTATGTTTACATCTTCCAGAATAACTCTGGCAAAAGCTATCATCTTCACGGAAAGCTCATAAGCCTTCCTGTAAAAACCCTTCTTCTCTATTTCTTTTCTGTACCATACGAAAAGAGGCGTATCTCTATGCTCTATGTAAGGCCCCATACCTACCATATCTACATCAAAACTTTTAAAAAATTTAAGGTCGTTGAGAAGATGCTTAATCGTCTGTCGCGGAACGCCTATCATAACACCCGTTCCAACCTGATAACCTATCTCTTTAAGCCACTCAAGACACTTTAATCTTGTATCAAAAGAATGGTCTTTATCCACAGGATGAAGTTTTTCGTAAAGTTCTCTATCCGAAGTTTCAATCCTCAATAGATACCTGTGGGCACCGGCCTTAAAAAGCTCTTCGTAGTGTTCTTTCTCAAGTTCACCAAAGGATATTGTTATACCGGCACCTTTTGGTTGTTTTCCATTTTCTTCATCTATCTTTTTTGTCTCTTCTTTTATCCTTTTCACAATGTTTACAAGCTTTTCAACCCATCTGTCACTTTTTACTTCTCCCGACTGAAGGGCAAGGGAGGAAATACCGCTTTTATATATAGAAACGCCAATAGCAACTGCTTCATCCTCAGACAGGGCGTACCTTCTCAATTTCGTATTATCTTTCCTCAAACCGCAGTAATAGCAGTTTTTTGAGCAGATGTTTGATATTTCAACAAGACCTCTAAAATAGACAAAATCACCAACTTTTTGTTTTCTTATAAGGTCTGCAAGTGATATAAGAGAACCACTGACACCATCTATTGAAAGTTCTTTAAGAATCCTATCGTCACTTATCTCCATCAAAATACCCTTTGAGAATCCTGACTATCTCTTCTGACTTACTTTCATCTATACTATCGTCAAAAATGGAAACACCGTAACGTTCATTAATTTTGATCCTTTTAACAAAAGGAGAAAGCTCCATAGAAGAACCGCAAAGAAAAGACCAGCGCCTCCCCAAAAGTTCACACAGGGCAACGTTAACATCGGGAAACTTCTGCTTAATCTCTTTTTGAAACGCTTCAAAACGTTTTATCACTTCTCCTTTCTCCATACTTAACTCCATAAAAAAAATATGGGGGAAAATATCCCCCTAAAATTATACGTAAAGGTCTCTCTCACCGTTTTCTATCCTTTTAAGGTACTCTTCAACAATTTCCCTTAATTTTGGATGGTTAATGGCTTCAAGTTCTTTCTTTATAAGCTCCTCACCAACCTTCCTCGTTTCAGGAGAAGCGTAGTCAAGGAGATACTCTTTAAACGTCAAAATGGCGTTAGGCATGCAGAGGTGATGAACCTTACCGGTTTTTGCTATATCCATAAAGTAGTTTCCTGTTCTTCCACATCTGTAACCTGCTGTACAGAAACTTGTAATCCTTCCAGTGGAAGCAAGCCACCTGATACCTTCGTCAAGTGAACGGTTATCGTTAATGAGAAACTGTTGTTTCTCAGGGTCAAAGGCACCTTTGCTGTAAGAACCAACACCGATGTTTGTTCCAAAGTCAAGCTGAGTAACACCAAGAGGTAGAACCTTTTCTCTTATTTCTGCAGGTTCTCTTGCCGTTAAAATCATACCTGTGTAAGGCACGGAAAGCCTTATAACCGCAACCAATTTCATGAAATCTTCGTCACTTACAAGATACTTCCTCTGCTTCTCATAGAATGGTGTTCCAACTGCCGGCTCAAGCCTCGGAAAGGAAATTGTGTGAGGTCCGACGCCGCCAAAACGCTTTTCAAGATCAATAGCGTGGTATAGAAGTCCCATTACCTCAAAACGCCAGTCGTAAAGGCCAAAAAGTGCTCCTATAGCGACGTCGTCAACACCTGCTTCCTGCGCCCTGTGAAGTGCGTATAACCTCCACTGATAGTTTGCTTTAAGACCTCTGTGAAGTTTCTTGTAGGTCTCGTGGTGGTATGTCTCCTGGAAAACCTGATATGTTCCAATTCCAATATCCCTTAAAAGTTCAAGGTCTTCAACGCTCATAGGAGCTGCGTTAACGTTTACCCTTCTGATTTCCCCGTGACCGACTTTCGTTTCATAAGTAACTTTGAGAGTCTCTGCTATAAACTTTGCATCTGAAAGGGGATGTTCACCGTAAACCATGATAAGCCTTTTGTGACCCTGCTTGACAAGTGCTTTCACTTCCTCTCTAAGCTCGTCCATTGTAAGGCGTTTTCTCTTTACCTTATCGTTGGAAATTCTGTAGCCACAGTAGTCACAATCGTTCACACAGTAGTTGGAAACGTAAAGTGGCGCAAAAGTTACAATCCGTCTACCGTAAACTTGCTCTTTTATTTTTCCAGCCGCTTCAAAAATCTCCTGCCATAGTTCTTCATCTTTAACGTGCAAAAGTGCCGCTGTTTCATCAGGTTCAAGCCTTTCAAGTTCAAGAGATTTTGCTATAATTTCTCTTATACGGGAAGGTTCGGGATTGCTGTTTGCCTTTAATTTTTCCCATATCTCCTCATCGTTGATGAAATCCCTGCCGTTTTCCATGTACTTCTCATACTGTTCTGGCTTTATAACGTTAGATATCCAGGATTTTACAGCCTCTTCGGTTAACATTTCTATTCCTCCTTTTAACGCTGTTTCTAAAAGCCCTCAAAGCTGATGGGAAAGGTTCAAGCACCCTCTCTGCCACCCCTTGAGTGAGGGATATTGTCATCCCGTAGTTTGTTATTGGTACGCCGGCCCTTTTAGCAGCTTCTATCCTTGAAAGCATCTCCCTTCTATTTAAAGTGCAGGCTCCACAGTGAACAACAACATCGTAACCGGATAGGTCCTCCGGATAACTTCTTCCTGCGTGATGGTGAAACTCTATATCCTTTAAACCGGTAAACTGCCTTATCCATCGGGGAATCTTAACTCTACCGATATCGTCCTCTATTGGATGGTGAGTGCAGGATTCAGCGATAAGAACCCTTGCACCTTCTTTAAGATTTTTTATTGCTGCAAGTCCTTTTGCAAATTCGGTAATATCACCTTTATACCTTGAAAAGAGCACCGAAAATGTCGTGAACTTAACACCTGAAGGAACGTCAGCAGAAACCTTTAAAACTACCTGAGAGTCACAAATAACAACGTCAGGCTTCCTGTTTAAGATAGAAAGCATGAATGGAAGTTCCCTTTCCTTAACAACAATTGCCGTTGCATCACTATCAAGAACATTTCGTATCGTTTGAACCTGAGGCAGAATCAGCCTCCCTTTAGGTGCTTCAAGATCTATAGGAACAACAAGGACAGCTATACCGCCTGGGGGAACAAGGTCACCAATAAGCTGAGGTTCTTTTAGAAACTCTGAAGGAACAACCTTAAGCAGAATCTCCTTGAATTTTGAAAGTGCCTCTTCCCTTGAATCGCTCTTTGCAGAAATTTGAATAACAGGTGCTTTCTCTTCAAGCTTCTTTACAAAACTTTCAGACGGTTTTGAAAAATCCACTTTATTGACAACAAAGGCAAAAGGAATCTTTTTCTCCTCGAACTTTTCTATCAAGTGCTCTTCAAAATCGGTAAACTTGTCAGGTTCAAGAACTAAAACGGCAACATCACACCGCTTGAGTATCTCCATTGCTTTTCTTATTCTCTCTTTCCCAAGTAGAGACTCGTCATCTACACCGGCAGTATCAAGAAAAAGCACAGGACCTATAGGGAGAATCTCCATTGCCTTTTCAACAACATCTGTCGTGGTGCCGGGAACGTCGGAAACTATAGAAACTTCCTGACCGGTCAGAAGGTTTATAAGACTTGACTTACCCACATTTGTCCTGCCAAAAACGCCTATGTGAAGCCTCAATCCTTTAGGTGTTGAATTCATCTAAAAGCTCCTCTAAGTCCTCTTCATCATAGCCGAAAGCGTTAAGGTATTCTGGTGAGAGAAGTTTTTCAACAACTTTCCTGCCAAACCTCTGTGTCAGATAATCCCTAATGTTTTTCACTCCCTTCTCTTTTATCTCCTTAACTACCTCTGTCGCATTTTCATAACCTATAAGGGGCAACATAACCGTAACAAGGGAAAAGCTTCTATCAAAGTATTCCTGACACTTTTCAGGAACAGGCCTTATCTGGGCAACGTGCTTAGAAAGAATTCCAGAAATATTAATAAGAAGTTTTAAAGCCTCTATTAAAGAAAAAGCAAGCAGCGGCATAAACTCTACTATTTCAAAGGAAGCGTGAGATGCACACTCTCTAACCGTTGAAAAATTGGCTTTAACTCTAATTGCAACCTGCATTGCAGCTTCCATGATAACCGGATTAACTTTTCCCGGCATTATGGAAGAACCTGACTGAACAGGTTTTAAGTTTATCTCTTTTAACATGTTCATAAGCCTCAAATCATTCGCTATCTTAAAAACGTTTGATGCATATGCGTCAAGAATTCCTGCTACTTCCACAAAGTCGTCAGCAAAAGCGGTGACAGAAACGGGATTTTCATGCCTTGATATGTTCAGGCCTGTAAGCTCTCTCAAAACTTCTATGACTTCAAAAATGTAATCTCTTGGAGCTGCCAAACCGGTGCCGATGGCAGTTCCGCCGATATTAAGTGTCCTTATCCTCTCCATAGCCTTCCATATACGCCATCTATCCCGGGAAATAGCATCAGCATACCCGGAAAACTCTCTGCCAAGCGTTATGGGAACAGCTTCCTGAAGCTCTGTCCTGCCTATTTTTACGATGGAAGCAAACTCTTTCTCCTTCTTCTGAAGGCTCCCCTGAAACTCGGCAACTTTTTCACTGAGCTCCTTCAGAAGAAAGAGAGAAGCAATCTTAAGAGCCGTTGGATATGTATCGTTTGTTGATTGATGAAGATTTACATGTTCAAGGGGGTGAACGGGAAAGTACTTTCCCTTTTTACTGCCTAAAATTTCATTTGCCCTGTTAGCTATAACTTCGTTTACATTCATGTTTGTGGAAGTACCGGCACCACCCTGAAAAGCATCAACTATAAAATCCTCTTTAAACTTCCCATCTAAAATCTCATCGCAGGCCTTAACTATCGCCTGAACAATTTTCTCTTCCAGATAGCCAAGCCTTCCATTTGCAATGGCAGCAGCCTTTTTAACAACTGCAAAACCTTTTATAAGCTCGAAAGGAACACGATACTTAGAAACAGGAAAATTCCCCGCCGCCCGGGCGGTATGAATGCCGTAGTACCGGTCAGCGGGGATAGATACCTCTCCTAAAAAGTCTCTCTCAATGCGAAATTTCATCAGTGGTGATGTCCCTCCGGAATATCCTCTGGAATATCAATTTCTACAATTTCATTTTCAACCCATTTAGGGTTGTGATGAGCCGCAACCTCTATAGGTACAGTTCCAGGTCCAAATCCAAACATAGCTTTAACGTCGTCCGGGTGAATAAGGGCAAGTGGAACATGGCCGAATGTTGCCATTGCACTAACAAGGATTGAACCCCAAACGTGAACGTAGAACATAACAGTAAAAAGACCTTTTCCAAGGGCATGCTTAAAGAGGAAAAGTCCCCATCCCGTTACGATAAGAACCGCAACAAAGAACACAAACATTGGATAACTTAACTTCTGACCTGCGTTGTACTTGCCTTGAGGCGCAACTTCCTCAGGACCAAAAGGAATTCCAAGCATCCTCGGATAACCACCAAAGTTTTTAAACCATGCAAATGTATCTCTATCCCAGGTAAAGAGTCTGTCAAGCATCATGTAAAATCTGTGGGGTGTAATAAATACAAATGCAATAAAGTTAAGCGTAAAAATAACAGCTGTGTAGATGTGAATCTTCATCATAAGAGCCATCGTTTGCGGCGATGCAAGCTTAAAGTAAGCAATAAGGCCTGTTATAAGAAGAATATACCAGGTCACGGCATTCACATTATGAAAAATCTTATTTGGAAGAGGAAATTTTAAAACTTTGTTTGTGTAATCATTAGCCATTACGCACCTCCCTTTTTGCTAACTGCCACCTTTCGTAGTAACGATGCGTGTGGAGAAGGTGATGGGATTTCTCACTTAAAGGATATTCTCCAAACTGCTCGTAATACTCCTTGACTGTCGGGTTTTCCTGAGAAGCAGCAAGTCCCTCTTTCTGATGAATCTTATCATCTTTGTAAAGACCTTCCTGCCTTGATGTAATATAAACGTGCCTTTTTCCATAGAAATACCCTATAACTGCCTTGCCAAAAGCCACAAATGCAGCAAGGATACCTGTAACTTTAAGAAATCCCCTCCTTGAAACAACCATAGAAGCAGGACCTTCTTCATACTTGTAAGGCAGCTTCCTCATACCTCCTTACCTCCTCAAATTAAATACTGTTTCCAACTTCTTTTGGAATTGGGAAAAGCCCATCAATCCAGCCTGTTCCCATACCGTTAACAGGCTGTCCACCACCATCAACACATCCACCGGGACAGTTCATAACCTCTATCCAGTGATACTTGGAACTTCCATCCAGCACCTCTTCTACTATTGTCGGAAGATGGTTCCTATTTCCGTTAACAACACACACATGAAGATCAAACGTTTTTCCACCAAGGAGCTTAACCGGAATTGGAATAACCGCCTCTCTGATACCTGTTATGTAACCACGAACAGGATAGATATCCCATTTTGGTGGTCTTTCACCGGAAAGAACAAAGTAAGCCATACGGAGAGCAGCCTCAGTAACTCCACCTGAAGTTCCGAAAATTGTCCCACCACCCGTATAAATCTCCGTAGGTTCAGGATTTTCAATTTTTTCGGGCATTTCAAGAGGATTAATACCGTTTCTCCTGAGAAGCTCAGCCATATCTCTTGTCGTAAGAACAGCGTCAACGTCAGGGAATGGCGGTGTATCCTCTGGAATCTTACCGTTTTCCTTAAGATACTTGTAAGCAGACTTGAATTCCGGTCTTGAAGCCTCAAAAATCTTTGCAGTACACGGCATTACTGTAACATTATAAACGTTTCTCGGATCCACATTCCAGACATCAAGAGCAGCCCACGTTTTGGCCGACGGACCGAATATCTGCTGTGGAGATTTTGTACCTGAAACATGAGGACGAACGGCAGGAGCATAAAGTTCCATCCATCTTATCCATCCAGGACAGCAGCTTGTAAAGTGAGGAAGAGGATGGTGCTCACACCACTCGAGATTAATCGTTACAGGCTCAATTCCAAGAGCCTTTGCCATTTCCTCATCTATCTTCCATTCTTTCAGACCGACAACATGATAGAGAACTTTACAGATAAACTCCATTCCCTCTTCCCAGATAGTCTGATCAGCAGCAAGGTTGATGTCGTAGATTTTTACGTTGTTTCCAAGCTTCTTAAAGGCATTGTACATCCTGCCCACGGTAAGCTCTCCCGTTTTTCCACCAAATTCCTCTGCGAGAGCTACTCTTACCGCCGGGGCAGGTGCAAAAATAACTACTGTGTTTGGATCTTTTAACTTGGCATAAATCTCATCAATCTGAGACATCTGCTCAATAGCCTGAAATGGACAGTTAACAAGGCACTGACCACAGGTTATACAGCGGTCAACATCAATTGAATGAGGCTCACCAAGTTTCCCGTTGATGGCGTCCGCCGGACAGTGAGGTCTGCAGGTATCACACGCCATACACCTGTTTTTGTTAATCCTGATGATGCCCTTAAGCTCACCTGGAAGGTACGTACCACCTCCACTTCTTGCATCCTTGGGCGGAGCAAAGGTTGTTATTCTTTTCGTTCCAAATAAAGACATCCCTTTTACCTCCCTTCTAGGTTAGTATCATTTATATGTAGTTTAGTGAAATTAAATTGTGATGTCAAGAACCTGTAGTAACAAATACTGCATAAAAATTTCGCCAAATATTAACACTGCCGGATACAAAGAGAAGCTTATGTAAAATAATTTTTATTACCGAATAAAGAATAGATAGTCCTCATCTGAAACTGGACTGAAAGACTGTTTTTACTTAAAATAAAGGACAGAACAAACGTCAAGAGAGACAGTATGGACAGACTGAACAAAAAACTCACCCCTGCCCTTAAACAGTACTTTGAAATAAAAGAAAAGTATAGAGACACATTACTTCTGTTCAGAATGGGTGATTTCTATGAACTCTTCTTTGAAGACGCAAAGATAGCTGCGAAAGAACTTGAAATAACACTAACATCCCGCGGTTTTGGAAAATCGGTTGAGAAAATTCCTATGTGTGGCGTTCCCTATCATAGTGTTGAACCCTACATAGAAAAGTTAGTAAGAAAAGGGTACAAAGTCGCCATCTGCGAGCAGATGGAAGAACCAAAACCGGGCAAAAAGGTCGTAAAAAGAGAAGTCGTAAGGATTGTTACACCTGGAACATACTTTGAAGATGAGAAAGAAGACCGTTTTCTTATGGCAATTTATCCTGAAGGAAAGAACTTTGGCATCTCATGGACTGAACTTTCCACCGGAGACCTATTTTTCACAACAACAGATAAAAGTGGCCTTTTCAATATAATAAGCAAATTTAAACCTAAAGAACTCATCGTCCCGGAAAAACTTAAAACGCTTTTCAAAGAGGTAAAAAGTTTATCACCTGAAACATTTTTCCAGACAAAAGAAGAGTTCTATTTTAAAGATGAAGAGACAATAGTTACAGAACGCAAAGGTGAAGCAAAAAGTCTTTCCGCGCTTAAAAAATTTATAGAAGAAACACAAATTGAATTCATACCAAAGCTAAAACGACCAAAGAGATACTCCGAAGATTCGTTTATGCACATTGACCCTCACACCTGCAGAAGTCTGGAAATTGTTGAATCAATGAACAACGGCAGAAAAGAGTACTCACTATTTGGGACCCTTGACAAAACACTAACAGGAATGGGAAGAAGATTCTTAAAATTCTCTCTGCTTCATCCTTTAAAAGAAAAAGAAGAAATAGAGGCAAGACTCGATAGCGTAGAAGAGCTAATGAACTCATTTCTCATAGCTGAATCAATAGGCAATATCCTGAAAAATGTATATGACATAGAAAGATTGCTTTCCAAAATAACTTCCGGAGTCGCCTCACCAAAAGATTTAGCAGCCCTTCGCCGCTCTATTAAAAACCTTCCAGAACTGAAAAAATACCTCCTATCCATGTCATCAAAACTTTTAAAAAGCCTCGGAAAAGATTTAGATACATTAGAAGACATCTATTGCGAACTTGAAAGAACGATAGTGGAAAATCCACCTTTTTCATCCAGAGAAGGTGGAATAATAAAAAGAGGTGTCAATAAAGAGTTAGATGAATTAAAAACCACTCTTGAAGAAGGCGAAGAAATAATTAAAAGAATTGAGGAGCGGGAGAGGAAAAGAACGGGCATTGCAAGTCTGAAAATCAAATTCAACAACGTTTTTGGCTACTACATAGAGGTTTCAAAGGCAAATCTCCACCTTGTTCCTGACGACTACATGCGAAGGCAGACCCTTGTAAACGCTGAGCGATTTATAACACCTGAACTAAAAGATTTTGAAGAAAAAATCCTATCGGCAAAAGAGAAAGTAGAAAAACTGGAATATACAATATTTGTAAACATAAGAAAGTTCATAACCCAAAATGCAGAAAGAATTCAGCATACGGCAGAAATAATCGGCAAAATTGACTTTTTACTGTCTCTTGCAAAAGTGGCAGTTGAGAGAGGATATACAAAACCCGAGATAGACGATGGTTACAACCTGAAAATAGAGGAAGGGAAACACCCTGTTTTAGAAAAGTTTTTAGAAGAAGACTTTATCCCGAATTCCATCAACCTTTCAAAGGAGAAATTCTTCGCAATTGTAACAGGACCAAACATGGGCGGTAAATCGGTATTTTTAAGACAGACCGCTCTTATAACACTAATGGCACAGATAGGATCATTTGTTCCAGCCAAAAAAGCAAAAATTGGAGTCGTAGATAGAATCTTTTCCCGCGTTGGTGCTTCAGACAACTTAAGCAGAGGACTTTCAACGTTCATGATGGAAATGGTGGAAACGGCAAACATCCTTCATAACGCCACAGAAAAAAGCCTTCTCATTTTAGATGAAGTTGGAAGGGGTACAAGCACATACGATGGAATGAGTATAGCAAGAGCTGTCGTTGAATACATAACTATGAAAATAGGAGCAAAAACCCTCTTTGCCACCCACTACCATGAACTTACAGAACTTGAAAAAGAGATAAGTGCTATTTTTAATCTTCACGTAAGCGTAAAAGAATTAAACGGAAAAATCGTATTTACTCACAAGGTTCTTTCAGGAACTTCTGAAAAATCTTACGGTATTCATGTAGCAGAACTTGCAGGTTTACCGGAGGAAGTAATCGAAAGGGCAAGAGAAATTCTTCTCTCAGTTGAAAAAGAAAATCAAATAAAAGAAGATTTTGACCTTCCCTTATTTAAAATTTCAGAAAAAAAGACAGAACTTACTCCACCTCAACAGGAAAGTGAGATTATCAAAGAGCTTGAAAATATAGATATATCAACCACGACACCTCTTGATGCTCTTATGATACTTGCCAGACTAAAAAAGATGATAAAAAAGGTTTAAAAAATGGAAGTAAAAGTCACAAATGAACACAATAAAAAGAGACTCGATGTTTTTCTTTCCAATATCGCAGATATTTCACGAAACCAGGCAAAGCTTCTTATAGAAGACGGTGAAGTAAGCATAAACGGGAAGATTATTAAAAAACCGTCCCACAAAGTTAAAGAAGGTGATATTGTAAGTTTTGAAATACCGGAACCTGTACCTTTAAACGTAGAACCTGAAAACATACCCGTTGAAATCGTTTACGAAGATAAAGACGTTGTAGTTGTCAACAAACCAGCAGGAATGGTAGTTCACCCTGCGCCGGGACATTACACGGGAACTTTAGTAAACGCTCTACTATACCACTGTAAAAATCTTCAGGGAATAAACGGAACCATAAGGCCCGGCATCGTTCACAGAATAGACAAAGACACAGCAGGGCTTTTAGTAGTTGCAAAAAATGACACCGCTCAGAACAGCCTGATAGAGCAGTTCAAAAAAAGGAGCGTCGGAAGATTCTACAGAGCTTTTGTGCACGGAACAGTTAAAAAAGATAAAGAAAGAATCGTTCTGCCAATAGGAAGAGATAAATTTAACCGAAAGAAGTTCTCCCCAAATACAACCTCGCCAAAAGAGGCCATAACCAACTATCAGGTAATCAACAGATTTGAAAAACTCAACTTTACAGACATAAGGTGCAAGTTAGAAACAGGAAGAACTCACCAGATAAGAGTCCACATGTCCTACCTCGGACACCCGCTCCTTGGTGACGAAATTTACGGGTTTAAGCTATCAAGAATAAAAGACGAAACACTTAGAAAACTTATAAAAGAAATGAACATGCACGCTCTATGCGCCTGCTACCTTGCATTTGATCATCCATCAACTAAAAAAAGAATGGAGTTCGAAATTGATCTACCAGAAGGAATGAGAAAAATCCTTGACTATGCAGAAAAGCAAAGATAGTATATAATACATTCTTAAATTATCATAAAGCAAGAGAGAAGATAATGACCGGTGGAGAGGGAGTTCTCGTTTTTGCCAGTAAATATTCTAAGGGAGAAATAAAAAAACTCATAAACTCTCTAAATAGTTACGACTTTGTTTGTGGCATGACAACAGCCGGAGGGATAAACGGTGCAAACATAACTTCTGAATCTGTAAATTCCACCTTTCCACTAAAAGACTTAGAATACATGGTATTGGAAGAGGGAAACCTATCCAGAGAATCCGCAACTAAAGCTGCTGTCAAGCTTAAGTCTTTTAAGCCGAAAGTCATTATTATGCTTGTAAGCGACTTAGATGGTAATGTAGAAGAATACTTAAACCAGTTTGGCCGCATATATCCAGAAGCTCCCCTCGTCGGCGGTTTAGCTTCCAACCCGAAAGGATTCGTAAATACGTATGTATTCACAAAAAACAAGATAATCTCCGAAGGTATTGTATCCCTGGCTATAAAAGGTGAAAGTATAGAGACCTTCAGAGATTACGCTTTTGGCTGGAAGCACCTTGAAAAAAATTCAAAATTTACGAAATAGAGGATAAACCGGTTATTGAATTCTACCGCCACTACCTTGGTGATATGTTTCTGAAAAACCTTGAAGCCGTTACACTATGCTTTCCTTTAATGGTGAGGAGGAAAGGCATCCTCGTCGCCAGAGCCTGTATAAGAATAAACGAAGATGAATCAATGTCCTACACGGGAAACTTTAGAGAGGGAGAATACGCCTACTTTGGTGTTGGCGGTGAGAGAAAAATTCTCCTCGCTTCAAGGGATCTATGGTGGAAGATGACAAAATTTTCACCGGATAAAATCATTATTTTTTCCTGCCTTGGCAGGAAGACATTTTTAGGAAGAAAAACTCTTATAGAAATTTCCCCTTTTGACTCAATAGGTGAAACAACAGGTGGATTTGTTTTTAGTGAAATATTTGGAAGGAAAAAACCTATCTTACTAAATCATTCTCTAACAGCCATAGGCATAAAATACAAAAATGAAAAAAGAAAGGGAAGAAACTTTAAAAAATTCTGTCCATACCACCAGAAAACCGAAAACGATATCCAGCACATAATAATAGAGATGCTTGTCCATCTTGCTAACACCGTCATGAAAGAACTTGAGAAGAAAAACAGAGAAATTAAAAAATTGGCCGATATAGATTGTCTAACTGGTATATACAACAGACGAAAAGTATTGGAGGAACTTGAAAAAGAAATAATGAGAACGCAACGATATGGCAATCCTCTATCAGTAATCATTTTTGACATAGATTTCTTCAAAGAGGTAAACGATACCTATGGTCATCTCATGGGTGATAAAATTTTGAGAGAAATAGCGCAAATCATCAAGAAAAATATAAGAAGGCCAGATATTTTTGGCAGATATGGCGGTGAAGAATTCCTAATCATACTTCCTGAAACAGACATAACGGGCGGCGTGAAATTCGCCGAAAAGATAAGAAAACTTATAGAAAACCAGTCATTCCCTATAGATAGAAAAATAACAATATCTCTTGGCGTAACAGAATACAGGTATGGAGATACCGTAGATACCATTCTTGCAAGAGCGGACAAAGCACTATATTCAGCCAAAGAGTCGGGAAGAAACAAAGTGTGTAAATTAACTTAAAGTTTCTGTGATAAAATAGGTATTCGCAAACTTTCCTTAGGTCTTTGCTCAGGAGGCAATCCAGAAAATGGAACAGATTATTCCCATTCCCATAGAAGAGGAAATGAGGCAGTCTTACTTAGATTACGCGATGAGCGTAATCGTTGGAAGAGCACTGCCGGATGTAAGAGACGGCCTTAAACCAGTCCACCGCAGAATACTCTATTCAATGTACCAGCTCAATCTATATCCTGACAAACCGTACAAAAAAAGTGCAAGAATCGTCGGTGAATGTCTCGGTAAATTTCACCCTCACGGTGACAGCGCTGTCTATGATGCACTTGTAAGAATGGCACAGGACTTTTCTATGAGGTATCCCCTGATAGACGGTCAGGGGAATTTTGGCTCTATAGACGGCGACAGTGCCGCTGCAATGAGATACACGGAAGCAAGACTTTCAAAAATTTCAATGGAACTTCTCAAAGACATAGAGAAAGACACTGTTGATTTCAGACCAAACTTTGACGAAAGTTTAACAGAACCGGAAGTTCTGCCTGCAAGATTCCCAAACCTTTTAGTTAACGGCAGCTCGGGAATCGCTGTCGGTATGGCAACAAACATACCACCTCACAATCTAACAGAAGTGTGCCAGGCAATCAAATATCTTGTTGATCACGAAGACGCAACAGCTGATGAGCTTCTAAAATTTGTAAAAGGGCCGGACTTCCCAACAGGTGCTGAAATAATAAACCCTGAAGCAATTAAAAAGATCTACCAAACAGGTAGAGGAAGTGTTACACTAAGAGCAAAGCACACAATAGAAGAGCTCAAAAAGAGAACAGCTATTGTAATAACAGAGCTTCCATATCAGGTAAACAAAGCTTCACTGATAAAGCACATAGCAGAACTTGTAAAAGAGAAAAAAATAGAAGGAATTGCCGACATAAGAGATGAATCAGACAGAGAAGGAATACGCGTGGTAATTGAACTGAAAAGGGATGCAACTCCTGAAGTTGTTTTAAACAAACTTTATAAATTTACGCCTATTCAAACAAACTTTAACTTCAACATGATAGCTCTTGTCAACGGCCAACCTAAACTTCTCAACCTAAAAACCTATCTAACAGAATTTATAAAGTTCAGAAGAGAAGTTATACTGAGGCGCACCGCCTACGAACTTAGAAAAGCTGAAGCAAGACTCCACATACTGGAAGGATTAAGGGTAGCCCTTGAAAATATAGATAGGATCGTTGCTATCGTTAAAGGTGCAGAAAGTCCAGAAGTCGCGAGAAACGAACTTCAAAAAGAGTTTGGACTATCCGAAAAACAGGCAAAAGCGATATTAGACATGAAACTCCAGAGGCTTACAGGCCTTGAAAGGGAGAAAATAGAAGAAGAATACGCAAAACTCAAAAAGGATATTGAATACTACCATTTCGTAATAGAATCAGATGAAGAGCAAAAAAGACTAATAAAAGAAGACATGGACGACATTATCAGGCATTACGGCGACGAAAGAAAAACAAAAATTGTCGCAAAAGAGGCAGAAATTGATATAGAAGCAATGATAGAAGATGAAGAAGTTGTAATATTCCTCACCCATAAAGGATTCGTTAAAAGAGTATCTGCAAGCACCTACAGAACACAAGGGAGAAGTGGAACAGGTATAAAAGGAATAAAAACAAGGGAAGACGACTTTGTAAAAGAGATAATTACCGCCTCATCCCTTGACTATCTACTCGTATTTACAAACAGAGGAAGAGTTTACTGGCTGAAAGCATATGAAATACCAAAATCCGAAAGAGCTACAAGAGGACAGTCAATCAGAAGCCTTTTACAGGGACTTTCCGGAAGTGAAAATGTCTCAAAAATCATTCCTGTCAAAGATTTTAACGAAAATCTCGCTCTATTCTTCGTAACAGCAAAAGGATATGTGAAGAGGACGCACCTTTCAGACTTCTCCCATCCCCGCTCAACAGGCATAACAGCAATAAATATGGAACCTGGCGACAGATTGATATACATCGGAACAGTATCTGAAAAAGACAACGTGATACTTATCTCAAGGAAGGGAAGAGCTATAAGATTCCATGTTCAGGATGTCAGGCAGATGGGAAGGAGCGCAAGAGGCGTAAGAGGCATGCTACTTGACACAGATGATGACGCAGTGGTAGCGGCAACCATTATTCATCCGGATGACAGGTACCTTCTCATAGTAACAGAAAAGGGATACGGTAAAAGAGTCCTAATTTCTGAGTTCCCTATTCAGAGAAGAGGTGGAAAGGGCGTCATAGCGGCAAAACTTAACGAAAAAACGGGAAAAATAGCAGATGCAATAACATTAAAAGACGACGAAAACATCGTAATCGTTTCGAAGAAAGGCAAAGTGATAAAGATAAACGCAGGTAGCATAAGCATAATAGGAAGACACACAAGGGGCGTAAGGGTGCAGAAACTTTCTGACGACGACAGCGTAGTTGCGGTATCAAAGGTAGAGGAGGAAGCAGAAGATGCTTGACATAAAAGCAATTCGCAAGAATCCTGAAAAGATTAAAGAGCGTCTTTTCCTGCGAAATCCGGAACTGACGGAAAAAGTTGATGCCCTTCTTGAAGTGGATAAAAAACGGCGTGAGATAATAACAGAATTAGAATCTCTAAAAGCCCTAAGAAACAAGCTTTCAAAAGAGATAGGAAAACTATTTAGAGAAAAGAAAATAGAAGAGGCAAATCAGAAAAAGAGAGAAGCAGAAAAAGCTTCCGAAAAGAGCAAATCGTTAGAAGAGCAACTTAAAGCCGTGGAAGAAACATTTAACAGCCTCATTTTATCAATCCCCAACATTCCCCACGAAACAGTACCTGTCGGAAAAGATGAAACAGAAAATGTCCCGGTTAGATACTGGGGGGAAAAGCCAGAGTTTGACTTCGAGCCTATTCCTCACTGGGATATAGCCGAAAAACTTGACATATTAGATTTTGAAAGAGCAACAAAGCTTGCAGGCTCTCGTTTTGTAATATACAAGAAGTGGGGGGCTAAGTTAGAAAGGGCACTGATAAATTTCATGCTTGACCTCCACACACAAGAGCACGGGTACGAAGAGATTATTCCACCTTTTATGGTAAATACAAAGACACTAACAGGAACAGGACAGCTTCCAAAGTTTGCTGATGACCTTTACAAAATAGAAGGTGAAGATCTATGGCTCATACCAACAGCCGAAGTACCTCTCACCAACATCCATTCAGGAGAAATCCTGCCGGAGAAAGAGCTACCGAAATACTACACGGCATACACTCCCTGCTTTAGAAAAGAAGCCGGCTCTCACGGAAAAGATGTAAGGGGGATAATGAGGTTGCATCAATTCAACAAGGTGGAACTTGTAAAAATTGTCCACCCTTCAGAGTCCTACAATGAATTAGAAAAGTTAGTAAACGAAGCGGAAAAGGTTCTGCAATTGCTTGACCTTCATTACAGAGTAGTTGCACTTTGCACAGGAGACCTTGGATTTTCAGCGGCAAAAACCTACGACATAGAAGTATGGATACCCTCACAGAACAGATACAGGGAAATATCTTCCTGCAGCAACTGTGAAGACTTCCAGGCAAGAAGAGCAATGATAAGATTTAGAGATAAAGAAGGGAAAACAAGGTTTGTCCACACACTGAACGGTTCAGGTCTTGCCGTTGGAAGGACAGTAATAGCAATACTTGAACAGTATCAGCAAAAGGACGGTTCTGTAATAGTTCCTGAAGCTTTAAGAAGCTATCTAAAAAAAGATGCCATAGAACCGTAATTTTAAGGGGAAGGGAATCCTTCCCCTTAAATCACAGCATAGAAATAGAAGTCAGCAAAAGGACAAGAAGATAAACACCAAATATAGCGAAAAAGAGATTTCTTAAAGTATTATCCTGAACTTTTTCCATACTCTGCCTCCCTACAACGCCTTATTTTTTTCAGCTCTTCTTCAAACTTTTCTCTTCTCAAGAAAACAGAAACAAAATGGCCAACAAAACCTTTAAGGGTCGCCATGGCAGATAATAAAAGAATAAGTCTATCAATGTAATAAGCAGTTCCTGTCAGGTTCCCGGCTTTGAGCAGAACAGTCGAAAATACAAGAACGGGAAGGCCAAAAACAAAAAAGTAGGTAAAGTAAGAAAACTTCGTAAACGAAAGGTCCTTACCATACTTTTTCTCCAAATATTCTCTTACCTCCAAAGGTGATAATCCCTGACAAAGCAACTGCTCAATATCTTTATCGAGATTTTTCATGCCGCGACTCCTTAAACCTTAAAGGAAACTGGAGGATCAACCCTCCAGTTTCGCCTGTGCTATCTTAATCGTTGCTATAGCAAGCACCGCATACCAGACAATTGAAAGGAAAAACCACATGGTTACCTCCGGTATTAGTAAAGTTCTGCCTCCTCGCCTTCAGCCTTAAGCTCTCTCTCAAGGCTTTCCGGTGAAATCTTAAAGAGGAAGACTCTGTATGCCCAAACCTGATAGGCAATAACAATGGGCACGAAAATGAGCGCTGCTATAAGCATAACGGTGAGAGTTAGTGTACTTGAAGCAGCATTGTAAACAGTAATGCTGTTTTCAACACCAAGAGATGATGGAACCATAAACGGATAAGCACCGATAGCTGCACCGAGTGTTGCAAAAGCAACCGTTAAAGCCGAAAAGAGGAAAGCTCTCTTTCCGTCAGACTTTTGAAGAGATAGGAAGTAAAGAACCGCACACACAACAGCTGCAAGAATCATTACAATCTCAAGAGGCATACTTCTAAAGAGTGCATGCTCAACAACACCGTTATTTATATGAGGCTTAATGGCCTCTATAAGATTCTGTGGAAGACCCAAAAACGCAAGCTTTGAAGCATCACCTATTCTGAAAGAAATAGTGTAACCGAAACCAAGACATAGAACGTAGAAAATGACAAAAGCAAACCAGAGTTTTGTAGCTATTGATTTTGCTCTTTCTGCTACCGTTCCTTCTGTTTTCCACAGGAGCCAAGAAACGCCGTGAAGCGTAAAGAAAAGGAACGTCGTTACACCAACAATTAATCCGTAAAGACCGTGTGTTGTAAAGGGATTAATAAGATTTAAAAAGCTAACCGGGAACTTTTCAGCGTAAACAAAACCTGAAAGAGAATCTCCTTTTGCAAGACTGTTAATAACAGGAAGGCCTCCTAAAACGTTACCTATCGCAACACCAACCAGGAGAGCCGGCGCGGCGCTTCCAAAGAAAACCATCCAGTCCCAGAAGTTCCTCCAGGAAGGATTTTCCTCTTTGCTTCTAAATTCAAAGGCACATGCTCTCATAATCAGCGCAACAAGAACAATAAATAGCGCTATGTAAAGAGAACTAAAGAGTGCAGCGTAAAGTTCCGGAAATGCAGCAAACACTGCCGCACCTGCAGTAATGAGCCACACCTCGTTTCCGTCCCAAACAGGACCGATAGAGTTAAGCATCGTTCTCCTTTCAGCATCTGTCTTAGCAACAAATGGGTGCAGAATACCAACCCCAAAGTCAAAGCCATCAGTTACAAGGTAGGCAATGATAAGCACCCCTACAAGGAGAAACCAGATTGATTGTAAATCAAAATTCATAGCTACACCTCCACCAGATTAATGATTTTCAGGTGCTTTTGAAGCATATTTTGCAAGGAGGTAAAAGTCTGCAATTGCAAGACCCGTAAATATCACAAGGAAAACAACATAACTTACCAGAATCTCAAAGTTGGTAATCTTAGAAACAGCTTCTGCCGTTTTAAGTGCAACGGAAGTATTATCCTTCCAGTTAAGAGGATATACTATCCACGGTTGCCTTCCTACCTCTGCCATTGCCCATCCAAGCCAGTTTGCAATGTATGGAAGAGGCAGAGAAAAAAGAGCAACTTTCAGATAAGTCCTGCTATTTTCAAGATTTTTAAACTTAAGAAGTCCAAGAGCAAATAGAAGGACAAAGAACATTCCAAGATATATCATAAGATGGAATGACCAGAAAGTAATGTTAACAGGCGGGATATAGTTTCCAGGTCCCCAGATTTTTTCAAATTCCTTCTGGAGATCTTTAAGACCTTTCACCTCAGCAGACGGTGAATTGTACAGCATCATGCTGAGTGTTCCTGGAATTGAAGGAATTTCAAAAACGTTACGCTGGCCTTTTTGGTCAGCCCACGCAGCAATTGCAATGGCAGGACCTTTTTTCGTTTCCCATAGAGCCTCAGCAGCTGCTATCTTGGTGGGCTGCACTCTTGCAACCTCTATTGTATGAGCGTGGCCAATACCCATTTCAGCAACAGAAGCCATCAGTCCAAAAATAATCGCAATAAACGCTGACTTTTTGAACAGTTCAATATTCCTTCCTTTGAGCAGGTGATAGGCACTGATACTGAGAACAAAAACTGCAGAAAGAATAAATCCTGCCGTCATGGTGTGCATGAACTTTGTATCGGCAACAGGATTAAATACTATGCTGGCAAAGTTTGTAAGAACCGCCTTCTTACCTGCAAGACCCTCAACGAGCTTTGAACCAACAGGATGTTGCATCCAACCGTTAGCAACAAGAATCCAGAAAGCAGAAATATTACTGCCAATAGCTGTGAGCCACGCAGCCAACAGGTGAACTTTTTGGGGCACTCTATCCCATCCAAAGATAAGAATACCTATAAAAGTTGACTCTAAGAAGAACGCCATCAGTCCTTCAAACGCAAGCGGTGCACCAAAAATATCACCTACAAAACGGGAATAAACCGACCAGTTCATACCGAATTCAAACTCATGAACAATACCTGTCGCTACACCAATGGCAAAGTTGATAGCAAAAAGTTTTGTCCAGAATTTGGCCATATCTTTATAAACTTTCTTACCCGTCTTGTAGTGAAGAGTGAGCATAATCGCAATAAGGGTTGAAAGGCCAAGTGTAAGAGGAACGAAAATAAAATGGAAAAAGGCCGTCATCGCAAACTGCAGACGGGATAACGTCAGGAGAAAGTCCATCTTGTCCTCCTTAAAGTTTTTTGTCGTCTTAAATCTAAAAATTTAAAAGCAAAGAGAGATGGGGATTTAGCTCCCATCTCTCTTTATAAACTTCTAATACACTTTTACTCTGAAAGAATTTCATCAATGGTTACCACACTTCCAACATTACCTGCAATGTCAGGACCTGGTTTAAGTGTTGTTTTACCCGGTCTCCAGTTAGCAGGACATGCTTCATCAGGATGTTCATAAACATACTTCCAGGCATCAAGCTGCCTGAGGAGTTCCTTAACGCTCCTACCAACTGGTGGATTAAGAACTTCCTCAGCAACAATTACCCCGTCAGGGTTGATAATAAATCTTCCTCTTCTTGCAATTCCTGCATTTTCCATGTAAACGCCATACTTCCTTGCAGTTTCACCCGTTGGATCAGCAGCAAGCAGGAACTTAACATCCTTCATAAGAGGTTCTACTTTACAGAAAATCTGGTGACTAAACACTGTGTCTGTTGAAATCGCAATAACTTCAGCACCACGCTTTTTGATCTCCTCGTGCATAGCTGCGACCGCAGCTAATTCTGTTGGTCAGACAAATGTAAAATCTGCCGGATAGAAGCATACAATTAAAAACTTACCATCATTGTTCGGAACATAATCGGCAAGCTTCACTGAAGTGTAGCTATCTGTTGTTGGATCGTACGCCTCAAGCTCAAATTCCGGCGCCTTCTGTCCTACCAGAGCCATGTTCCACCTCCTTATTGATAATGAGAATTATTTGCAGTAAATTGCAACGAAAAGAAATCTTAATGTCAACGCACCTATCATACTTTTTTCTATTTAAAGAAGTTTCCTTTACTTTTTTCATAACCCCTTCTCCCAAGAATTATTAGATATTTCCCGCTCTCCCATACGTCTCAAGAAGCTTCACTATATTAATATATCCTTTCATCAGCGCAATGGAAAGAGGAGTAAGACCCTTTTTAGTTTTAAGAGAAACATCTGCTCCAGAGTCTAACAATAACTTCACAATTCTGTAGTTACCATTTTTAGCAGCAAGATAGAGAGGCGTCTCACCTGCTCTATTCTGAACATTAACATAAGCCCCTTTAGAGAGAAGATACCTTACGATGTTTAATCTGTTCATGTAAACGGCATAATGTAAAGGAGTATTACCCGCTCTATTCTTGACATTAATATTTGCCCCTTTTTCTAAAAGAATCTTAACAATGTTAAGTTCTCCTTCTCCGGCAGCAAAATGGAGGGGCGTTTCACCAAGGGAAGTTCCAACAGAAACGTCAGCACCGTTATTAATAAGAAACACCGCTATTTTGTTTCTATGCTTTATTATAGCTTTTAAAAGAGGAGTCCACCCATGAACATCCTTCTCATTAACATCAGCCCCGTGCTTAACAAGAATTTTCACAATATCAAAATTTCCCTTAAAAACGGCAAAATGCAGTGGCGTAAATCCCATAAAGTTTTTTGCATTTACATCTGCACCTTTTGAAATTAAAAATTCAAGAATGCCGGGATAGTCCTTTATAGAAGCGTAGTGAATTGGCTGATAACCACCAGCATTCTTACAGTTAATATCAGCTCCTGTTTTTATCAAATACTTAACAACGTCAAGATTACCGTTCAGAACTGCCCTATGAAGAGGTGTAAATCCTAAACGATCCCTGCTGTTTACATCTGCCCCATTCTCTATCAAAACCTTAAGAGAGTTAAGAGCATCATTTTCCGCTGCAAAGTGAATCGGCTGATAACCTTCCCTATCCTTAACATCAATTCTTGCTCCATGATTTATCAGATATTTAACAATATCTGCTTCATCAAGCGCCGATGCATAATCAAGAGGCGTCATCCCTTCTGAATCGCGAACATTAACGTTCACACCTTCCAAAACAAGTTTTTTTATTGTTTTTAAATCGTTCCTCAAAACCGCTTCATGAAGAGCACTCTTTTTCAGGTGAGCCGTCTCCCTCAAAAAAAGCCCTCTATACATTTCAAGATTTGAAACACCCGCATAACTTCCAGTTGTTAAAAAGAGAAGAATTACTGCAATACTCAGAACCTTTCTCACCTTCACCTCTTCCTGAAAAAGATTATCATTAGCATAACTCTTTAAACAAACGCTGTCAAGAAAGATAATCCTTAAACTTTTGACGAACATCAATGAAAGAAAGAAAATTAAATGTATCTTTAAACACAGACCATTTTACATGGAGGAAATATTGAAAAGACTTTTACCAGTACTCGCTGTACTGCTTCCAATAACGGCATACGGGCTTACGATGGAAGAAGCAGTGAACACCGCACTCAAAAATAATTACGATATACTTATAACACAGAGAAAAGTCCGCTCCGCACAAATGAACATAAAAAGCAAAAAGAGAAGCAACTTTGGAAAAGTTATATTCAAAGGAAGTTACACAAGATACAACATCCCAAGAACACTGACCCCCATTGTTCCTCCTATTATTTCACCGGTACCTTCAGACAGAGATATAGGAAACCTGGGAATTGCTTACACTGTAAACATATTCTCTGGATTTTCAAAAATTGAAGATGTCAAAATAGCCAATCTGGAAAAGAAACTTGCAGAAGATTATCTTCAGCTCTCAAAATCCCAAATTGCTTACAACGTTCGATCAATATACCTGAAAATTCTATCCCTAAAAGAAAATAGAAGTGCTTTATCTTCCTATATTAACGCCCTTAATACTTTGAAAAAAAATATAAAATTGGGTATAAAAACCGGAAAGAGACCTGAAATTGATCTCCTGAAAGTTGAAGCAGAAATAGAAAGAATCAACACTGAAATAGAAACTATAAATGGAAACATAAAAACTCTACGTTCAGCGCTTGCCTTTCTGATGGGCAAAAAAGAGATAGGAACACTTGAACCTGTTAAAAAAGCTCCCGATGTAAGACCCGACACAAATATCTCCAAAAACATAAGAATAAAAATAGCTAAACTTCAATTAGAAAAGAGTAAAAAATACACAAAAAAACTGAAAGCATCCTACTTTCCATCAATCAACCTTGACGCTTACTACGGCAAAAACTACGGAGCAGGAGAAAGTGCAAAACTCTGGCAGATAGGCATAAGCTTCAACTGGCTTGTATTTGATTTCGGAAGCAGAGAAGCAAAACTGGAAATGGCAAAAGAAGTAACACTTTCATCAAAGCTTGAAGTGGAAAGAGAGAAACTATCTTTACAAAAAAGTTTAACAGAAGCACTGGCAAAAATAGAAACCGCAAAAGAAAGGATAAAAGGAATAGAGAAAGAGCTGGAATTTGCCAGGAAGGTGAAAGAAATAGAAAAGGTAAGGTATGACACAGGAGCAGGAACAATCTACGACCTTTTAAACGCGGAGGCAAAGTTTGAAAGCGCTAAAAGCCGCCTGATAACAGCAAAGTACGACCTGCTTGACGCAATATACTATCTGAAGTTTGTAAAAGGTGAGGTGAAATAATGAGAAAAATCCTGACTATTGTCGTGGTAGCAGCAGTTGTGTTTGCAGGAATCAGACTGGTAAAGAAAAGAAAAGCAGAAATGGAAGCTACTTCCTTACCTACCATTCCTTCAATCACCGTCAAAACTGTTCTTCCGAAAACAGGAACTGTGACCGAAAAGACCGTTTTCACAGGAAGGGCACTGAGAGAGAACACCGTTCTTGTTTCCACAAAACTTTCCGGATATATAAACCGGGTTTATGTTACTGAAAACCAGAAGATCCGCAAAGGAACCCTTCTGGCAAAGATAGACGGCAGTGAGATTGAAAGCGGGATAAAACAACTAAAAGAAAACCTCCAGGCTGCAGAGAAATCGTTAGAAGCTCTCAAACTATCACTTCAAGCTGCTCAAACAGAAAAAACATTTGCAGAAGATAAGTTCAAAAGAGTAAAGGCACTCTACGAAGCTGGAGGAGCTTCAAAAGAACAACTTGAAGGAGCTCAAACAGAACTTAAACTCAAAACGATAAAAGTAGAAAGCACGAAAAAATTAATTGAAGCAAAGCAGAAGGAAATATTGGGTCTAAAAGAAGCTATAAAAGGAAAAGAAAGTCTATTAAACTATACAACTATAACCTCACCGGTTAACGGCATTGTAGGAAAAGTTTTCCTCAAAGACGGGAATCTTGCAGTTCCGGGTAAACCAATCCTTTCAATCCTGACAGGTTATGAAAAAGTAGTATTCACATTTCCTGACGATATCCGTTTAGAACCAGGACAACCAGTGATAATACCAAAGTACGGAATCGGAAAGATAACAAAAATCTATCTGGAAGCAGAAAACGGACTACCAACAGCGGAAGCAGTCTTAGAAAATGGGAAAGAAATTCCCCAGGGCAGCCTTATCAACGTAATAGTTATTCTCAAAAAAGTCAGAGGAACAACCGTACCTTTAAACGCGTTAGTTCATAAAGATAAAGGTACTTACATAGTTGCCAGAGAGAACGGCAAATTTAAGCTCAAAAAAGTAACTGTGGTAGCAGAAGACAACAAAAAGGCCGTTATAAAGCCTTCTATAAACGAGCCCGTTGCTGTTGGCAGCGAATCAAAATTAATAAGACTCGTGGCAGGTGGTGAAGAATGATTAAGAGTTTACTAAAAAGACCTTATTTTATTTACTCATTTCTAGCATTGTTTCTGTTTTTAGGTATATTCGGCTACAACAGCATAAATAGAAAACTGTTCCCGAATTCAAACCGGCCCGAAGTTGCTGTCGTAATAGTAGAGCCAGGGGCATCAGCAAAAGAAATTGCATCTAACGTTGCTGTGCCCGTTGAAAGAGAACTTTACACCCTCGACAGGATAAGGCGTGTTTACTCAACAACTATCGACGAAGTTACAGTTATTCATGCAGAATTTAACTACGGTAAAAATATAGATGCCGCCACCACGGAAGTTACGCAGGCTCTCTCAAAAATTAAAAATGACCTTCCCCCCGATATCAGAGAACCTCAAGTTTACAAGATAGATGACACACTGCAACCAATCGTAGTCATATCAGTGTCCTCAAAAAAACTTCCCCTGACCGATGTAAGGGAAATCGCCGAAAATGATATTAAAGACACTCTTTTAAAGATCGACGGTATTGCAAACGTGGATGTTTTTGGAGGATACAGGAAAGAAGTAATCGTTACACCGGACAAGAAAAAACTTGATAAGTATGGACTATCTCCTTCAATGGTCATCGCCGCACTATCCAAACACGACAGAGACTTTGCAATAGGTTCAATAACAGGCAATTATAGTAAAGTACTGCTGAAAATAAAAGGAAAGAGAGACATCCTTGATAAGATAAAAAACATTCCAGTAACAAGAAATATAACCATAGGAGATATCGCAAAAGTCTATTTCGGTCACTACGAAAACAGTGCACTCTACTACGGTGACAGAGAACCTGCGATAGCCCTTGCCGTCCAGAGAGAAACAAATGCGGATGTGATAAAAACAATAGATAAAGTTGAAAAAACCTTAAAAGTTATAAAGAAAAAATATCCTGCACTCAACTTTCACATAACTGACACACAAAAAGATACAATTCTTCAAAGCACCACCAACATGTTTGAATCACTGAGAGATGCAATTGTTATGTCAACAATTGTAGTTTTCTTCTTCCTCGCAAGCTTCCGGCAGGTTCTTGTTGTTCTATTCACAATTCCCCTTGTATATGCGACAACCGTAGCTCTCATGTGGCTCACAGGAATAGAGTTCAACGTTGTTACACTTACCGCAATAATCCTGGCTCTGGGACTCCTTTTAGATGATGCCGTGGTTGTAATGGAAAACATAGAAAGACACTACAGAGAACTTAAAAAGCCTATTAGAAAAGCAGTAGTGGAAGGAACTGAAGAGATTATGTTCTCAGATCTTGCAGGAACAATAACAACAATGGCCGCTCTGTTTCCGATTATGTTCGTAGGAGACTATCCACAAACAATATTCAGACCCCTTGCAGGAACACTGCTCCTTGCACTTGCAGCATCCTATGCAATTTCCATAACAGCAGTTCCTTTACTTTCACTGAGACTTCTTGCCATAAAAAATCCCCTTATTCTGAAAGCAGAAGAAATATTTGAAAGCATCATTTCCAGAATTAACAACATTTTCAGAATGTTTTTCCACAACCTTGTTAAAAAAGGGCTGGAAAGCAAGAAAGTTGCAGCAGGATACGTTTTATTTTTAATTTTCCTTTTTATAATGAGCGTAAAAGGACTAATGCCCATCGTCGGTAAAGAACTAATGCCCCCCATGGATACAGGCATTGTCAAAATTGGAATAACAGTTGATCCCAATCTGAAAATAAAAGATAGCGAAGATGTGCTGAAAAAAACTATAAAAGCAATATACTCAAGTGGTAAAGTTTTGAGAGTTTCTTCCTCCATTGGAAGCGAACCGGGCATACTATCTATCGGAAGCGGCGGAGGTATAGATTCCATAAGCATCACAGCAACCTATGTTAACCGGTTTGAGAGAAAGAAATCAATCTGGCAGATAGAAGATGAGTTAAGAAAAAAAATAGCCGAAATACCAAACATAGAGCAGTTTACAGTTTCAGACTACGGTGCAACTGCCCTATCCAGCATCAAAGGAAACATTGACGTTACACTATATTCCTCAAATTTTGATTCCCTTGAAAAGGCAGGAAAAATTATAGAACAGGCAGTATACAACACCAAAGGTATAACCTGTGTTGCAAAAACATGGAACAAAAATAAAAAAGTTTACGTCCTCAACGTAGATGAGAAAAAGGCGGCAGCATACGGTTTAACACCTGAAGATATAGCCATGCAGTTAACAACTGTTTTAAGAGGCATAAAAGCAGCATCTTTTCCCGTAGTAAATGCAAAAGATTTCACGATAAGAGTATGGCTTGAAAAAACAGACAGAGACTCTGTAAAAACACTTGAAACCACTTTGATAAACAGTAAAGCCGGCAAAATCCCTCTTTCAACAGTTGCAAGGATAAGCTATGTTTATGAACCTAACGTAATAACAAGAGAAGGCCTTCAGTACACCCTTGATGTTTACGGCTTCAGAAAAAAAGCAGCAATAACTCACATAATGGCAAGCTTTGAAAAAGCATTCAAAGGGAAAAAGCTTCCGCCAGATGTAAAAATGGAACAGACAGGCGACATAAAGCAGTTTACGGATTCTGCCAAAAGAATGCTCAAAGCAATAGGATTCGCCGTTTTACTCATTTTCTTCGTTCTTGTTCCCATGTTCAACTCGGTAAAAGCACCGCTGCTTATAATTGTGTCCATTCCCCTTACACTTATCGGAGCAGCATGGTCACTGCTTATTTTCGATTATCATATATCAATGCCCGCAATGATGGGATTTGTTCTCTTGAGTGGTATTATCGTCAACAACGCAATTCTTCTAATAGATTTTGCACTTAACGGAATAAAGAACGAAATGAACCCTGAAGAGGCAATCCTTGAAAGTATAAAAATCAGAACAAGGCCGGTTCTTATGACCGCATTCGCAACAACTGCAGGAATGTTACCCGTTGCCATGGGGAATGCCATAGGACTTGAAAGA
>NZ_JALVIW010000036.1:0-38313 GCF_027028515.1 Desulfurobacterium sp.
TCAAACCATAACGAGAAAGTATCTTTTTAGCTTCCTCTTTGATGTCAGCATTAAGGTAAAGATTACTTCTCTCCTTTTTACCAGCCACACCCATTTCAATCCTCCAAGCTTTTGTATTAAATATACACAAACTTTGTGTTATTACAATATTAACTCTCAACTCTGGCACAGGGAGTTTTTAAAAATTACCCCTTCTTGTTTGTCGGAGGTGGAGATTTCAGGGGAATTTTTGAGGTAACTCCATCTTGAACGATTAAACCCTCATACCGCTTATGTTTACCCCTTTGAAGCCCCTGAGGATTACCACGTCAGCGCGTCAGAAGGGCAGTTTTATACGCCTTCCCCCAGGAGAATAATCCTGGGGCGTTTCCAGGAAACGGCTTTGAAATGAGGGTCAACAGTGTAAAAGCTGTCACTTCCAGATCCCTTGCAGGTTGTGTATATAAGCGCACCTGCCGCAGGAAGACCTGTTCCGTGAGAGATAGAAGCTGCCTCAAGTGCCAGCTCCCTATCCACAGACTCGACCTGGAACAGCACAGGCCAGCTGCGCTCCAGGACTTCATAGGCCTGTCGATCTATTAAGCCCCGCAGAGCCAGGCGCCGAAGTTCAAAAACAACTATTACAGACACCACGTCAACCACTTCACCCTCAATGATCCTGTTGTAAACCTCTGCTGCTTCCTGGAAGCCTAGCAGTAGCTTCACAAAGAAACCAGTATCAAGCCCTATCTTATCCCTGATCTCCACTCTCCACGGATTTTCTCAAGTTCTTTTAAAGCCGCTTCTTCATCCACCCTGGGACGTTTCCTGACAAGGCGAACCAGCTCTTCGCCCGCGAGTCTCTTTCGCTCATAAAGGCTCCCAAAATTTTCCCTTTCTCGTCTCATTTCGTGGCGATACAGAAAAGTTTTGATGCTCACAGGTATAAAACCATTAATGAAATCGAAAAAATGGCTCTACGGGCCTGAAATCAAATCGGATTTCCAAAAAGAAGCAGTTCTTCTATCTGAGCGACGTTTTTTTCGCTTACATAGAATTCCACCAGGTAGGAGAAGTAGTTTTTCTTTTTCTTTAAGAGAGTGGCTTTTGCTTTGAGAACGTTTCCCGGAAGCACCTTCTCTCTGAAGACGGCTTTTGTTATCTTCACGGGACACGTGGTGTGTCCGTGAAACACAACGGAATGCCAGCCGCACGCGTTTGCAGCAAACTCTATCATCACGGTGGCCGGCATGAGAGCTTCAAACCGCAGGTGTCCCATCCAGCAATAATCGGTACCAGTTACGCCTTTGAGTGCCTCTACGCACTTTTCGTCGGCATAAACTATGCTGTCCAGATGCCACATGTGTTCAGGTACAGCAAGAATGCGGCCGAGACGCTCTTCCATCACGCGTCTGGCCGCGGTTCTGTCAAGATCTTTTATCACCATCATTGCTCTTCGTTCTGCTTCTATTCTCATCGCCTCATTTTAGCTATCGTAGCTATTAAAAATATCTTTCGTGTTCTCTTTGCTGTACGGTGTACCAAATTTAATGTGATATTTTACGTGGTGCTTTTCACAAAACTCTATAACTTTTTTTGCAATTTTCTGATAAAATTCTTCGCCATTTTCGAAGTTTTTACTTTGAATGTTATAATTTATTTTGCCAAATATTATCTTGTCTACAAAACTTATCCTTTCTAATAAACACTCTATATCTTCAGCTGTTTCATCTAAATTCGGAGTTGGGTACGGTTCTATGCTCACCCAGGTTTTTAATCCATTACTATGGAGCATATACAAGGAGTTTATCCGTTTTTCATAAGGTGCAGAGTAAGGTTCGAATTTCTTTTTAAACCTGTCATTTAAAGAAACAAGTGTTATTCCGTATTCATTATCTTTCATAAAGTTCATTTTTAAAATTTCCTCAGGATAAAACCCTTTAGTCAAAGTAGTTACTCTGATACCGCTTTCGTTAAGTAACCCAATTATCTGTAGAGTTAACTCCTTAACCTCTGGAATTAAATCGCCGGTTTCAATGTCATACATAAAAGGATCTGTCATGAAGGAAAGGTGAACAAAATTTATATCATTTTTATACTTCTCAAGCTCTTTTTCTAAAATTTCCAGCGCATTTCCTGCAACGCGCGGCTTTCTCCAATCGTTATAATTTTTTACCCATCCAAACCTTCTGGCCATCATCATAGCATAGCAAGGGAATTTGCATCCATGGGCACATCCTATTATGTGGTTTATTGTCCAGTCTCCATATTCAACCTTTGTTCGATAGAGAAGGTTTTTCCTCTTAATAAAAGTTACCGTTTTGCTGCTCTTAGGGGAAATTTCAAGAATTGATCCTACATAAAATTCTCTCCCGAACAACGTGGGACCCTTTACTTTCTCCTTTTGTCTTGCGTAAATGTCCTTAACAATTTCAACTATTTTCTGATTTCTGGAGGCGAAAAGAAGATAATACAAATCATCTTTTCTATCAGGATATTCAACGTCGTATCCCACTACACATAGACTCTTATCTGTATATACTGCATTTACATAACTCCTCAGAACTTCTAAGTCCTCAGGTCTCTTCTCTTTAATTATCTCAACATCATGACCTAAGAAGTCTTTTAATGTACTAACTGTTTTTATCTCTCTTTTACTTAGTTCTTCTCCTCTTGCCAGTTTACTTGCAACACCACTTGTTCTCCTTACTCCTTCTAAAATATAGTTAAACAAAATATCTTTCAGATTTCTGAGTCTGATTATTTTCTCCATTGTAGTTCTTCTTATCTGAAGTCCTGTAGGATCCACTAAGATAAACAATGGGTTTCTGTTTGAATTTGCAATTTGTGAAATCACTTCATCTATTCTCTCGTTGCAATCCCCTCTTAGTATTTGGTATTCAATAACTTCGTTCAGTTCGGGATTTTTATCTAAAAAAGATTCCACTTCATTTTTTAGTTTACCGTAATTTCTGCTATTCTTCTCAATTCCAAATAAATAGATTTTTATGTTTTTGCTTTTCAATTTGATTATCTGAGAATTAATTGTTTCAAGAAATATGAGAAACGAGCCTGGCACTTTTTTGCCGCTATCGATATAGAAACCCTGCCCAGCAAATAAATCTATCACATACCATTCTTTACATACCCAGCTTTGAGCCTGCCATATAGTTAGCCACATATTAAAAATCTTCTTTATAAGTTCAAGCTTTGTCTTCGTTGAGAGTCTGTTTGTTATGTCCCATAAACCGCCCTCTGTTTTCACCACACGAACTCCTCTCCGGATTCCTCTCTCTTCTTCTCTTTTTTCTTCCTCACGTACTCCACGTGTTCGTGTTTCGGATACTTTGCAAAATCTTCAGGTGTCCAGTACTCCCAGCAGGAGTGCTCTTTCTTCACGGTGAGATAGCATTCGTCAGGCAGATGATCTCTGTAAAACTGCATTCTTGTATCCCACCACTCGTCTGCCGTAACGCGCCCGTACTTGTACACCTTGGGACACCTCTTCTCTATCTCTCCCCAGTAGTAGTTGTAAAGCTTGAGAGAGTGCTCAGCCACCATGTTGTCAGGAGAGGTAATTCCCTCGTCTTTTATCCACTTCTCAAGCTCCTCGTCCGTGTCCCCGGTTATCTTTTTCATCACGTACCACTTGGTGAGAAGAGCGGCGTTTCTTAATCCTACTATATAGTTAACATTAGCAGCAATGCAACCGAAATAGAGTTGGGAGCAAAGTCTCACAAACTTTTCCTTTTTTTTCTCAAGCAATTTTGATGATTCTTCTATTAGCTTCTCAATATCATCCGATGGCCTACAACTGGCAAGGAGTTTCGCAAAATTTCCGTCTTTCCTTTTCAGTATTTTTAGAAACTTTCTTTTACGCCTACATGCCTTCGTTTTGCAGGCCTTATCCTCTACGCAAAAAGTAAGCGGCGCTCCTGTGAAAATACTACAAAAAAGAGGCGTTTTTCCTTTAGGGACATCAGCAAAATCAAACCTAAAAATATCCGCTCCAGAAGGCAACGATGCAAAAACTTTGCTTTTCTGATCTCCATAAATTATCTCCCCATCGAAAATTTCCTGATACCAATTTTCAAAGTCATCCAAACCATACATATTTCTATAAAAGAACGCCTGTGGGTAAATAGGAATAAAGGGTGCCATTACCATTCCTATTATAAAGCTACCCAACCAATTTTCGCACTGTTGTGGCCTAAAAAATCTTGGCTTTATTTCCCCTCGCACAATTAAGCTGTTTTGTGGACATTCCGGCCACCAGTAAATTTCCGTTCTGTACGGTTTCATGTAGTAGCTGAAGACGTCTTCAGCAGTTTCTTCCCACGTTTTGCCCAGTTCGGTACCGGCTATACCTAACCTGTTCTTATAACAAGTTAAGTTAAAGAAAGAAGCTATGTCTTTTCTTACATCTTCATAGCTACACCAAGTGAAATTTACAGGCATTCCATAAGGCACATAAAAGATTCCCTTGCCAGGTTTTAGATCTAAACACAACCTGATGGAATAACCGTTTACTTTACCCTTTCCACCTGGCGGATTATAGTACATTCGCCTACTAAGCTTGCTTGCAGAACAACCAATTAAGCTTGCGACCAAAAGAAAAACCACAAGCTTCCTCACTTATTACCTCCCGGCTCTTTCTCTCTCAATCTCTTCGAGTTCATGCCTTCTGCTGTTCACGTATTTGTGCAACACGCTTCGCATAAGTGTTTGATAAGGCAAACCATCCTTTTCCGCAAGCTTCTTCAGAGCGTCAAGATCCTCCGGATAGATTCTCAAACTCACCATAACAAGAGGTACTCTCTTATAGTTCGCAAACCTGTCGTATCCCACCATCATTCCCTCCTTCCTCTCGTGATTACCGCTCTTCTTCGTTCAGCCTGATGCCTTGGCTTTTTTCAGTGACCTACTCCACCTTACAGAAGGTGGAGCTTCCCGCTTCGCAGAGTGATGCCTCGTAGACCGGACAGATGTCCGTTCCGCCGGCAAAGCACTCTCCACGGGCTTCAGTTCGGGTCGGCCCGACCCTACCGCCCGTGAGGCGGGCGAGACCGTATAGGTACAGATTTGTTGCTGCATTTATGTCCCTATCATGCTCAGTTCTACAAACAGGATAAGTCCAGTTCCTATCCAATAAGGTGAGGTTGCCGTGTTTGTAACCACAGACTGAACACAACTAGGTGAACGGATAGTTCCGGGGCGCTTTTATCAGCGTTCTTCTATACCTTTCCGCTCTGTATTCCAAGAACGTGAACTACTCCTCATTGAAATGAGGAGCTTCCCGCTTCAACGAGTGCAACTGCACTCTCCACGGGCGTAAGTTCGGGCTGTTCCAGCCCTACCGCTCGTAAGGTGAGCGACCCCTTTAGTATCTTCAGTCCTTCCTTTAGCAGGTTTATGGTCGCGTTGTAGTCCCTATCGTGTTCTGTTCCACAGTTGGGACACTTCCACTTCCTATCAGATAGTTTGAGGTCTTCGTTCTTGTATCCACACTTAGAGCAGAGCTTTGAAGAAGGATAGAACGGACTTACCTTGATGAATTTCCTTCCGTAGAGCTTTGCTTTATACTCCAGATAGGAGATGAACCTCCTCCAGCTCGCATCTGCTATGTGTTTGGCAAGGTTGCTGTTTTTGAGTAATCCCTTGACGTTTAAGTCCTCTACTATTACGGCTTGGTTATCGCCGATTATCCTCTTGCTTAGCTTGTGGAGAAAATCGTTCCTTTGGTTTACTACCTTCTCGTGAAGTTTCGCTATTTTTCTTTGAAGTTTAAGGTATTTATTGCTACCTTTTACCTTCCTTGATAGTTTCCTCTGGAGCTTCTTAAGTTTTTCTTCCGTCTTTAACAGGTTTCTCGGGTTTTCTATCTTTTCCCCTGTTGACAGAGTACAGAAGTGGGTAAGTCCTACATCTATCGCTACTACTCTGTCCGTCTCCGGTAGTGGTTCTATCTCTCTGTCAACGAGAATGTTAAGGTAGAACCTGCCCGATGGAAGTTTGGTTATTTAAATGCTTTTTATCTTTCCTTCTATCTCTCTATGCTTTTTGAACTTTATCGGTGTTTTGAGTTTCGGTATTTTGATTTTGTCTCCTTCTATGCGAAAGTGTTGAGGTGTTGATACGCTGTTTACTTTCTTTTTGCTTTTGAACTTTGGAAATCCAGCTATTCCTTTAAAGAAGTTTTTGAACGCTCTATCAAGCCACTTTACAGCCTCTTGGAGTGATTGACTGTTGGCTTCTTTGAGAAAGGGAAACTCCTCTTTAAGCTTAGGTAAGAGCTTTTTATACTCATAGTAGTTCCACTTCTTACCCTCTGCTTCGTAATCCTTCTTTGCCATTTCAAGGAGCTTGTTGTAAACAAACCTGCAATGCCCTATCTGACGGTTCAGGAATTCTACCTGTTCCTTCTTGGGATAAAGCCTGAACCGGTAAACGTATAGCATTCGCTTATTCCTCAGCCTTTTTGGTTAATTTATATTCAGCACTCAACCGGAACAACAGCTTACGCCGTGCGCTGTACGCTGCTTTGAAAAGCAGAGGATTAGCGCAAAATTTGTCCTAAATGAACTTAAAGAAACTTTTCCGTAGCTCTCAGAAATCCATTATTTGATGCTACAACAGGCTCTCAAGGACTCAGAAAGAGCATATCAAAACTTTCTATCCAGCAGAGTTTTCCGTCCAAAGCTTAAGAAGAAAAATTGCCATCTCTCCTTCCGATACGTGCAGGGAGAGAAGCTTGAGAGAAACCGTATATATCTTACCAAGATAGGTTGGTTCAGGCTGTTCCCCTCAAGAGAGATACCAAAAGACGCTGAAATAGGAGAAACAACTGTTATCAAAGAACCCGACGGCTGGTATGTGTCCATAGTAGTAAAAGGAAACTTCTACAAGTATGCTGAAACCAGCGGTATAGTTGGTATGGACGTTGACATCAGAGACTTCGCCTGTCTATTAAATGGGACAAAAATAGAACATCCCCGTGTGCTTAATAAGTGGATTAAAAAACTTGCATGAGAGCAAAAAAAGCTAGCAAGAAAAAGAAGTTCTCAAAAAGATGGCGCAAGCAGGCACAGAGAGTTGCACGCATAATGCAAAAGATAGCTTGTATCAGGCATGATTTTCTGCATAAGCTTTCCACTGGCATAGCCAAAAGCCACGGCATGGTACTGGAAGACCTGAAAATCAGAAACATGAGCAAGTGTGCCAAAGGAAAGGGAGCAACTGCTAAAAGCAAGTTCAACAGGCTGATTCAGGACTTGGGCTGGGGAAAGTTCTTGAGAATGCTGGAATACAAATGCGAGCAGTATTGGCAGGTGTTTTTGAAGGTTTCTCCGCCGCACACCAGCCATACCTGCTCTGCTTGCGGTTTTGCTCATCCAGAAAACAGAAGGGGCAAGGTTTTTGTTTGTCCCAGATGCGGACACAAAGAAGACGCTGGCGTTAACGCTGCAAGAGTGATACTGCAAAAAGACTTGGCAATTTTAGGTTTTGGTACCGCCGGGCCGTCGGGAAGTGACGCCTGTGGAGAGGGCAACAGCGGCGGAACGGGCATCAACCAGGTCTACGAGCCGTCCCTTGCTAAAGCGGGAATCCCACGACTAAAGCCGTGGGAGGGTCAAGAAACAGTGATTTATTATGAAGAGGAAGCTTAGATTGAAGAAACGGGAGGTAGGCCATGATTAGAAAAAGAAAAGTAACTCTTGATCCGGAAAAACTCACAAGAGTTATACACTCTACGGAGAAAAAAGACGGAGTTTCTCCCTTTTCCCGCGTCGGAACAAGCTCTCTTGCAGGTGCTAGAAAACTGGTGAAAATCCCAGTAAAAGACAAAAAGATTGGAGAGCAGGTGAGAAAAACCGTTGACGAAGAATCTCTGAAAGAACTTGCTGAGGACATAAGACAGAACGGGTATTTGACAGTCACTTGATTTCTTAATCATACTATCCTATACTTTATCACATGGAACGCATGTATCGCATAGGAGAAGCTGCCAGAATACTGGGAGTATCTCCTTCTACGCTTAGGCGCTGGGACAAAGAGGGAAAGATAAAGCCCATTCGGATAGGTAGGGATCGTCTGTATCCAGAGAGTACGCTTCTTAAGCTTCTTGGTCGGGAGTTGTCCAATGCGGTAGCGATATATGCTCGTGTGTCATCCCACGATCAGAAGAAGGATCTTGAAACGCAACTTGAGTTCCTGCGTTGTGCTGTGGCAGGCAAATACGAAGAGGTTTACGAAGTCAAAGACATAGCCAGCGGCATCAAAGGCAACCGCAAAGGACTTTTGAAGCTCATTGAGCTTGCAAAGACAAAGAAAATAAGAACCATAGCGATTACATATCCTGATAGATTGACCCGATTTGGCTTTGAAGCTTTCAGGGAGTTTTTCAAAGGCTTTGGCGTGGAGATTATTGTCCTGAACGGAGAGGATCAAAAAGAACCAGAAAAGGAACTGATAGAGGATCTCATAGCTATTCTCACCTCCTTTGCGGGGAAGCTATACGGAATGCGTAACAGAAAGCTTAAAAGCTGGACGAAGGAACTCAAACAGGTGAGAAAGACCCTTGAAGAGCAAGAGCAAGAGCAAGAATAAGCTAACACTTGCATACGAAACCTTTCTTCCCCGCTGGAGCTATCCGTATTTCAGAAGGCTTCTGTCCATACACAGGACTTATGGCAACATCTTGCTTAAGCGATTCTGGAGCGAAGAGTGGATAGAAAGACTAAAGAACTCAAACAACCCATGGAAGCCCATAGACGAAGCAACAGCAAGACCAAAGCACATACCAAGTAGGGTGTGGAGAAACATTTGCTTAACCGTTGGTAGCGTTCTCAAGTCTTCTGCTGAAAGAAAGGATCTAATTGAGAAGCTACTTGCAAAGCCACATCTGATAGATGCTCCTGCTCACAAAGCAGTGAAAGAACTCGGCTATGACAGGCTGTTTGTGGAGAATGTGCAGGAGCAACTTAGAAACTACAGGGCGAAGCACGGTAAGCTACCCGGAAGCTTCTTTGAGCTTGGTGTCCCAAGACTGAAAGGCATAGAATTTCCCACCGGAGCTGATGATAGCATTGGTAACGGGCAGTTTAAGAAGCTTCAGATAGCAAACGGCAGGTATTATCTGAAGATCAAACTACCCGTTACATGGCGGAAGTGGAGGTGGTTTACGATAGAGGGAGCTGTACCCAAATCAGTGTTAGCTCATCTTGAAACCGTGCAAAGCTTCTTGCGCCGTCCATAGTCAAAAGGAAGAGAAAGAACGGCGAAACCTACTATGCGCTCAAGCTTGTGCTTGAGGTGCCTGTGGAAACATTTGAGCTTACCGAAAAAGTGCTTGGAATAGATCTTGCTCCCGGAATCAAAAGACTGGGCGTTGCGGTAATCCATGACGGTGCCAGCCATTCTGTGCCTGTGTTCTTCAAGGCTGAAAGGCTGGTGAGAAAGGTAATGCGCATACAAAAAGAAATAGATCGCCTTGAGCACAAGATAGATGAAGCCTACATCAGGAAGGACTTTGACAGGATACCACACCTTGTTGCAGAGCAAAGAAGAAGGAGAAACAAAACACGAAACCTGAGAAAGCAAATACTTGAGACCTTTGTTAACGAGGTGATTCTGGTAGCTATCACCAACGACTGCAATGTAATAGTCATAGAAAACCTTTCGGGTATAAAGGTGCCTGAGTGGAGAAACAAAGCGTTGAGATTTCTCTTTTCTCAATGGTTCTACTCAAGGTTTGAGGCAAAACTCAGGCAGAAAGCAAAGCTACACGGTATCAAGGTAATGTCTATTAAACCTTACGGGACAAGCGTGTATTGCTCTACCTGCGGAAACAAGCTTTCAGGCAAGGGCTTACATCTTGAATGCAAAACCTGTAAAAAGACTTGGGACAGAGACTACAACGCTGCCGTAAACGTAGCAGTCAAAGGCTTCAAGATAACCACGGGGCGTGGGCAAGCCGAGGGGCAGTGCTCTGAGGCTGTCAGGCTGAATGAACCGTTGCGCCTGACTCCACGTCCCACCGTGGAAGTTGAAAAAGCTGATTGCTCTTACCACGCTGATTGCTTATCTCAAAGTGGTAAAGGTTTCCATACTTGCTCATCTGATTAAGAAAGACAAAAGCTGATAAGGAAAATGGCAACGGCTCATACATCCCATAGTGGTGACTGAAGACGCGGACGGCTCCTATAAGCTCGTAGCAGGATACAGGAGATTGTGCGCCGTTAGAGACATACTCGGCTGGGAAGCTGTTTACGCCGTGGTTATTCCTGAAGTGGACATGAAGGAAGAAGGTAAGCTCACCAGAATACAGATTTCGGAAAACGTGAAAAGAAAAGATCTCACCACTGGAGAACTTGCTATTGAGGTGGGAGAGTACGTTTACAAACAGTTCATTGCAATCCACGGACAGATGGATAGAAAACAATTCATCAACTACTTAACAAAAAACGGCGTGTTTTATGGCAGAGTGAATAGAGTAAAGGACGAAAATTTGAAGCCTTTTCTCCTGAAGGTCTGTTCCGATTTTGGTTTCGCATGGTTAAAGCTGGTTTCCCTCTTGTGGCTGTGGAGCGCCGATGAGAAATACAGAAACAAACTGCTCGAAGCTAAAAACGTGGAGATTTCCCACTGTACTGTAGCACATAGCCACGGCATCTCTCCAGATGAGTTTGTCGAAAAGTACGTTCCAAAGATTGAAAGTGGCCTTTCCGCAAGAGAGCTCAATCAGCTTCTGAAAAACGAAAAATCTAAAAAAGAAAAACCAAAAGTCGCTGGCGAGGAAAAAGTGTTGCAGAAAATCACCAACTTCTCAAGCGCAATCAAAAGAAGCAAATACGTTAAGTATAATCCCGAGTTAAGAAGACGAATAGCAGAAGAACTTCGCAGGCTTGCAGACGAACTGGAAGGTATGTAGGGCCAGTTTGTCCAAACGTTGGGACAAACGAGAAACTAAAGATTTATCAATTACTTAATTGATGTTGGCATCTTTTTTGCTATACTGTTTTGCATAGAAAAATAGAAAAGCGATAGAAAAGTTTATTTTTGAGACGGCAGGGAAATAGAACGCCGCTCTGTTCTGGTAAGCACCTGTGGTACCAACAACATAGCTGAGTGGCAGGGGTTAATTACTGTTTTTGTCTTGCTTCTGGAACTCGTGGAATCCGGAAAGATACGTTCCGGCGTAACCGTCAACGCATACGGCGATTCCAGACTTGTGGTAAACCAGTTCAACGGTACGTGGCGAGTGAACGCGGCACATCTACGTGGATTCTACAGACACGCAAGAATTCTGTATGCTGCTCTCAAAGAGAAGAAGGTGCGTGCCGTAGTGCTGTGGCTCCCGCGTAAACACAACTTGGCGGATCCTGTCGCACACGAAGCTTACGTGAACTACCAGGAAGAAAAAGAACGAGTTAAAGCTCAAGCCCAGTTAGCAAACTATCAGAGCGAGTTCTGTAATAACCACGAAGTGGTGTTGAGAAATCTCGTTAACAACAAGCGGTACCGCGTCTCTCTGAAAACAGGTAAGTGCACGTGCGAGTATAACCACAAACATTTAGCTACACTTGACAATATATAGCAAAAATCCTACATTTCAAGATATGAAAGCAAGAGAAGTCCTGGAGATATTGAGAATATCAAGGTCAACTCTGAGGAAGTTAAGGAAAGAAGGAGTCTTAAAAGCAAAAAGACTCCCCAATGGTCATTATGACTTTGACCCTGAAAGTGTTTACAAGTATCTACTTGAAAAGAGCGGTAAACCAGCAGAGAGGAAAACTGTCATTTACGCAAGAGTATCAACTCCAAAACAGAAACAGGATTTAGTCAATCAGATAGAGGTGGCAAAGAACTTTTGTATAGCAAGAGGATGGAAGATAGATGGGATCTACAAGGATGTAGCAAGTGCTTTAAACTTTGATAAGAGAAAGGATTTTCAACTTTTGCTTAATGAAATACTCTCTTATCGTGTAGCTAAAGTGGTAGTGACGTTTAAAGATAGACTTACAAGAACTGGATTTAGCTTTTTTGAGAACCTGTTTAAGCGTTATGGGGCAGAAGTTGTGGTAATTAACGACTACACAAACGAAAAAAGCGATACGGAAGAGATAATAGAGGAGATAATTACTCTTCTGCATTCGTTTTCAATGAAGTTTTACAGCAACAGGAGAAAGATAAGAAAGGTCTTGGAAGATGTTCTTAAGTAGAATCTTAAGCATAAGAATTTCAGGGAAAGAGAGGAAAGAAAGAGTCAGGAAACTCCTCCTTGACCTTGCTCATTTTAGAAATTTGCTGGTAATCCTGATTAGAAGATATAAAGAGCTCTACGGATACTATCAAACAGACCAGTCAATCCTATACGGACTCTTAGCAGATAGAGAATACTCATCAAAAAAAGAAGAAAAACTCAGAAAGTTTAAAGAAGTAAGAGAAAACATTCTGAAAGACAAAGAACTGGCGGAACTTCTTTTAGCTTTAAAAGAGCAAAAGAAAAGAGTTGATAACAACTACCTGCTTCAACAAGTGATAAGAGATGTGGTAAAAAGTTTTAAGAGTTATAGAAAAGCTTATAAGGAATATCAGAAGAACCCCAAAAAGTTCAAAGGAGTTCCGAGACCTCCTAAACCCAAGAAGCTAAAGTTTTTGATGAACTTTTCAGTAGAGCTAAACGTAAACACATTTGAGCAGTTAGATGACAGGGTTCTGATAAGACTCAGAATTAACAATAAAGAATTTCTAAAAGTTAAACTTCCGAAAGATTTTAACTTTGAAGTTAAAATCTTAAGACTAAAGCTGTTTGGAACAGACGTTTACGTAGATACTGTTTACAAAGTAGAGGTTTCAGAACTACAAACAACAGGGGAATATGTAGCAGGGATAGACTTGGGACTCAACAACCTGATAGCGTTAGTTTCTACAAATCCAGAACTCAAAAGTCTCATAGTTTCGGGGAAAGAGATAAAAGCATTCAATCAGTGGTTCAACAAGGAGAAAGCTAAGCTCCAGTCAGAGATAGATACACTTAAGAACAAGCTTTTCCAAGAAGAAGGGGAGGAAAGACAGAACCTGAAACAACTTCTTACAGAAAAACTCATAAAACTCAAAGAGCTTTCAGCATACAGAAAAAGAAGGATAGACAACGACTTCCACAAGATAAGCAGAAAAGTGATTGACATTTTGAAGGCAACTGACCACAGAAAAATTTACATAGGGAAAGGAGCAACTGAAAGCAAAAGTGGGATAGACATAGGAAAGAGGAATAACCAGCACTTTGTATCAGTTCCGTTCAGGAGACTAATTGAGCTAATCAGGTATAAAGCGGAAGAAGTGGGAATAGAAGTGGAAGAGGTTGATGAATCTTTCACGTCAAAGACATCTCCGTTTGCAGACATACTTCTGGTCAAAGAGAAAGGGAAAGAGTATTTAAAAGCTAAGGAAGAGGGGAATAAGAACCTCATTAAAGAACTTGCAAAACGGCTCAAAGAACTGACACAAGCTGTAAGAAAGTTCAGAGGACAACTAAAGGACAGGATTACAGGTAAGTGCTTTAACGCAGACCTTGTAGGAGCTTACAACATATTGAGAGTGGGAGAGAACTCCCTGAGGCTAATTGAAGACTTGAAACTCTTAATTATCAAGCTCTGTAATCCTGTCAAGTTTAAGCTGATGGAGTTTTTCTACGACAGAGAGAAAGTATCCCGCATTCCCCTAAAGGGAACGGGTAGTAGTTCGCTGAATGCAGGGTTGAGTCCTTTTGACTACCAGTTATGTGGTATTTTAACCACATTTTAATGCATTCGGTAGTCAAAAGGAAGACCTACCGGTGGTTCTCACTTTCAGATCGTAGTCACTGGATTCAAGGCAGTTTGGCAGAAGATAAAACGCTTCGTCCATTGGATCAACAATTGCGTACATGTTCTCTCTTACCACGTTTTCTGTAGGCTCCAGTCCTGCTATGATCACTTCCACCAGCCTGTGAAGCCCGCGTATCAGATAGCCGTTTTCATCCCATTCAAGCTCTTTCGTCGCATGGAGGGAAGCCGTACCCTGCGGATCCGCGTCAATCAGCAATACTCTTTTGCCCCGGTAAGCCAGGAAGCGGGAGAGCATAACGCTTAGAGTGGTTTTACCTACTCCGCCCTTAATGTTTGCCACCGCTATTACTTTCATCCTTCCTCCCTGTTAAGGACTGAAATAAAAGTTTTATTCTATCTTCAACTATCCTGGCTTCCTCTCCCATGGGCTGTCTTCTGAGCCAGTTACTCAGAGCCGCGGATGAAACGTTGAACAGCTTACACACGTCCGCGCGGGGATATCCTTCTTCAACAGCAACCTTGGCAAAGATTTTCTGTATCATGCTGAGATGTCGTGGTTTGCTTCTCTTACTTATCTTATTCTTAAGCACCTCATCCACAATAAGGGGATCGCTGAAAAATTTTTTAACCACCACTTCCCACACGTCCCTGAGTGTGTTCTCGCTTTCCGAAGCCGGACTGGAAAACTTAAGGTGCGGAAACTTCTTGCCAATGATAAACACCACATCGTTCAGCGTTATGGTGGGTTTATTCAGGACGGACAGGTTCCACACAAGAGCTTCCAGGTCCCTGACGTTTGTAAAATCGTACTCCAGCACGTGTTCAATCGCTTCCTTTTCTATGTGTATACCAAACTTTTTCAGACGCGTTTCTACAAAGCAGGCTGTAAAATCTCTGCTCGGCGGGCTTATACGCACATCTCCACGCGTGAGCAGTCTTTGTCTGAGTCTCTCCTCTATGTTACTCCATCCGGCCCAGTACAGGCTGGTGTCGTTGGTGGCTATCACTATTTTGTTAGCGGTTATTGCCTTGTCTATTAACACGAAAAGAAAGGAGCGTGCAGATTCAAGGTTCTCGCTATTGAATGCCTGAAAGTCGTCTATGAATATGGCTTTTGCCTTTGATAGTTCCTGCCTGAAAATTTCTATTTTCTTTTCGGTAAAAGCTCTGTCGATAAGAGAGATAAGAAAATAACCATTGAAAAATGCGATGTTTGTTCCGGATACAAGTAAATTGCAGGCAAGATTTCTTGATATGTCAACAGTTAGTTCACAAAAAGTTCATAGTAGATTAAAAATCCTTTTGTGAATGATTTTGTGAATTAAATGTCATCTGATATTTGGAATAGGTATTTTGCTTTCTAGTAAAATTACTCAAGCAAAGTTTTGTAAAGTTTGCTGTTATTACTTTATTTAAAAATAAGAACAATAGCTTAAATAAAAACTAAACATGCTATTTGCAGACCCTTGAACATTAACCACTTGTTTAATCTGTTAGGTGTTAACTTCAGTGTGAGTAAAGTGTTTCCTTTTTATTTTTTAGTCCAAGTTGACATTTCTGGTAAATACTGGTTTGCTGTTACTATACAACAGAGTAAACATATAAGGTAACATAATAGGGGTATTCATGGGTAAGGTAGAATTTACAACGTTGGCGGACATACTTAAGGATACAAAATATCCTAGAATTTTCCTAGCAGTGACGGTTCATAAAGAAAAGGATAAATGGATTTTGAGAGGTCCTGGTTTTGTCAAGGACTTTGTTATGGAAGAAGCTGGTAAAATTCGAAAAAAACTTGGCGATTTTATTTTTGAAACAGTTTCTCATACTGTGCTAGAGGAAGAGGGGAAAGAAAAAGCTTCCCCCGTAGAAGTTCCCAAGACGGGCTCTTTTATAGGGATGATACCTTCTCACAAGATGTCATTGGGTAATTTTATTGTATCATCTAATAATGAAAAGGCATGGAACTTTGCAAATGAGCTCCTCAGCAGTGGTTCTGGTTCTCTGCTGGTGTTTGGTCCATCAGGAGTAGGAAAAACGCACATGATACATGCCCTATCCTGGAGAGCTTTTTCGGAAGGAAAAACTGTGGCTCTTTTTACCACTGGTGAGTTGATAGACCTTATAACTCAAGCTTTCAAGAAGAAGGAAGTTGCCTATCTAAAACAGACCCTCGTCAAGGCAGATATACTGGCGATTGACGACTTTCAGATTCTCAACGCTAAAAACTTCAGCTCCTTTCATGGGGTGGTGTTTGAAATATTAGATCTGTTTGATGTTAACAGCAAGAAGGTGATAGTAACCTCTGATGTGAAGCCTGAGATGCTCAGGCATATTCCTGAAAGGGTCAGGCAGCGTCTTTCAACCTTTGGGGTTGCCTATATATCTCCTCCAACAAAGGATTTCGTAAGAAAGTTTGTTCTCACAAGGCTGGAAAGGGAAGGAAAAACGATAACCGAAGAAGCACTAAGTTTGCTGACCGAGACCGAATTTCACTCTGTTAGGAACCTGGACAGAATAATCACTTACATTGTCCTAGTTTCGCACGGCGAAGAACCCATTGGCAAGTCAGTAGTAGTCGATGCGATAACGTCGGTGATGGGAGCCGGGGCTCTGAGAAGCGAAAAGAGTGCTGATAATATATGGGTCAATGTCTTGAAGAGGCTTTTTAGTCCGTTCGAGGTGGATGCCATCCTTACGGGAAAGCTTTCCACCCTTACCCCTGACGCGAGAAGAGTTTTTAGAAATGCAAGGGCAGCTTTTTGTGTCCTTGCCAAGGAGAAGGGTTATCACGTTACAGATATAGCCTCTGTTCTCGGTATTTCAAGAAAGGCCGTTTACGATGCTGTGGACAAACACGAAAAGAAGCTTCAGGACCCGGACTACGCCATGGTCTTTGACATGGTGAGAACTTTGCTGGGGGGAAATAATGAATAAACCGGCGGTGCTCTGTATTGGTAACATGAAAGGGGGCGTTGGGAAAACGACTCTGTCTCTCCTTATCACGAGGTACCTAGCTCTGAAGGGGTGTTCTGTGCTTCTGATAGATGCTGATCCGCAGGGGAGTGCTTCTATGCACTGTGCTGACGACGAGCTTTTTGATGAAAAGGGCATTCCGAGGGTTGGTCTGCATGTGATAATAGACCATATAATGCGCTCGGAAGAGGGGGATTTTCCAGAAAATCTGACGGAGCACGTTTGGCAGGTTACACCGGTGTTGGAAGAGGGCTTTTGGATAATTCCAAATGCTATTACCGCAAGTTACTACGACCCTCTTCTATTCTCTCAGAATCTACACACTGTTTTGATCAGGAAGATTATCGAACAGATTTCCGAGGATATGTCTTTTGATGTGGTGGTTATAGACTCTCCGCCTTATGTTAACGCTTTCAGTGCTTCAGGACTGGTAGCTTCTCACAGCCTGCTGATTCCGGCTGAAGCTGCTCCCATAAGCGTTACGAGTGTTGAGGTTATGCTAAAAGTGGTGGGAAGATACAAAAAGTACGGACTTGTGCCTGAAGATATGCTTGGTGAAATAAGAGTTGTTCCTACAAAGGTTAGACGGACACGCACCAGCTTGGTTTCTGTTGAGTACTTGGTGGAAAGCTTTGGTGCTCTGCTTACCAGTTCTTACCTGCCTTTTTCAGAGAAAATTAACAGGTTCTATACTGGAGCAATAACGGTGGAAAGACTGCTGTCGGAAGAAAGTGAGTTTTCAAAGAAACTCGAATCTCTCTTAAAAGAGATTGAAGAGCACCTTATTGTTCCTTTTATGTCTGAAAGGTCAAAAAGGAAAGTATTGGGAGGTAAGTAATAATGGACTGGAAAGAGAGATTAAAACCCAAAAAACCGGTGAAGTTACCGGAAGACCTTCTCAGGGACAGGGATAAAGTCAAGCCCGATTTGAGTGCCTTTCAAGATGATGACCCCTCGGAAGTGGATCCCCGTTCTTTAGATGGACTTCATCGGGTTATCCCGGTGGAAGATATAGTTGTAAAGGAGCAGGTTAGAAAAGACATAGATCCCGAGGGACTAAAGGAGCTTGCTGAAAATATCAGCAAGTACGGTCTCATAAATCCCATTACCGTCAGAAGACTCCCCGACGGTAAATATGAAGTGGTGGCAGGACACAGACGCTTCTTCGCAGTGAGGGATGTACTCGGCAGAAAGGCAATAGAGTGCAGGGTGCTTAACGTAAAAAGCGAGGTGGAAAAAACCGCGGTACAGATAAGTGAGAATGTACACAGGAAAGACCTTCATCCGGCGGAACTTGCAGATGCGGTTGGGAAAGTAGCAGCGGAATTTTTGTTGACCCGGGTCAACAAACAGAAACTTCAAGAAAATCAACAGGTTGTGAAAAACGATCAGGATGAAAAGACGGATAAGTTGAGAAAGTTGTCCCTGTATGTTTGGGGGAACGTTAACAGACTGACTGACGAAGAAAAAGCTTCCGTGGCAAAGGTTATGGAAAGGTGTGGAGTAACTCAATATCAGCTTGCAATATCGCTTTTTATCTATTCTCTGCCTGAAGACGTGAAGAGAGAGCTGTCGAAACTTAATGTAAGTCTTAAGCACTTTGCTGTGATGCTAAAGAGACAGCTTTCTTCTGAAGAAGTGCTTTACTTTGCTCGGCTTGTCCATGAAAAGGAACTCTCCTCTTCTGAGCTGAACTCTCTCCTTGCTGTCAGGGAGGCAGGAAAAAAGAAGACCAAGACTGTTCCGAAAGGTGTCGAGCGTGTTTACTCTAAGGCAAAAAGCTTTAGAGAGTATGTGCTTAAAAGCAGGTATGTACGCGAAGTTCCTGAAGTCAGAGAGAAGCTCAGGGCTGAGTTAACCGAGCTACTCAGGGCCCTTGATGAGATGGAGGAGAGACGGTAGTAGTAGAAAGACGAAAAAAAAGAGAAGTTATCGTTCAAGCAAGCGGTTTGATTATTCGGTCTGCCCGAATATTATCTTCTATGAAGTAGAGTTTGCACCTTATGAAAAAAACATTCACTAAAATGGAAATTTAGCGTCTGGAAATTTCTTTTCTATTTCCCTGTCAAAGGTGATGAGCCTAGTGTTTTTATGAAGCGCTTTAGCTACTAAAAGAGCATCTGTCCAGTCAAGAGATGTTTCGTTCCAGATAGAAAAAGCCTTATCAAGAACAGATTTTGGTGTTTCCGTCAAAACTCCTTTCACGTGCAAGAAAATATGAAGTTTTTGAAATATCTGCTGTCTTGGAACTTTATAAAACTTCTCAAGCACCCAGATACACTCTGAAAGAACAAGATCAATCAAGAACACTTCTATTTTTCCGCTTTCCACTGAAAGAAAGATCTGTTCAGCACGCTTATACTGTTCGGGTACATCTTTAAATTTTGTTTTTTCCTTCCCATGATGGTCCCCTCCTACATGATTATAGTGAATTTTATACCTAGTCTAAAAATTGGCGACTACCTCAAAGAGATAGCGCGCTATTGCGCTGAGGATGTACTTACTCTTGCAAGAATTTACAGTAGATTTCTTGAAGCAAAAGGAGAAAAACCCTTGGTTCTCCCTCTGAGCTATGAGGAGTGTGAAATTGAGATAAAAAGAGAGAGTAAATAACGCTTATTATAGGAAGAGGAAAGGGCAAGACCCCCCCCAGGTGAGGGTGTGTCAGCTCAAGAAACTCCGAACAAACTCAGCGATGGCTTTTGTTCTTTCAATAACGTCCCTTTTGGTAAAGCTACCTTTTCTTTCAATCTCGGAAGCCAATCTCCTTGTAATCTCTAAAAGCCTGTTTTCCCTGTTGTAGTAACTAATTTTAGCAAGAAGAGTTTTGTTTTCTACCTGAGAACTTATGCTCCTTGAAAGAAGAGTAAGGTTACCTAATTTGTCCTTATGCTTCAGGTAATCTTCTTCATTGTCAAAATCATATACCTTCACGTCAAAGTTAGGCTCTTTTGGCAGTATATGTTCTACAGTTATACGAATATTTTTCAGTTCCATCAGCTCTTCAAAAGTATAGGACCTCTTTCTTAGGTATTCAGAGTATTTTATGAGCAGATAAGGCACCGCCTTATTCCCGTATAAGTTTTCCTGCAACTTAATGGCAAGTTCCGAATCAGGCATCCATTTATTCCTGTATTCTATCAGCCACCTGGCAACCTCTTCATTTGATAGCTCCTGTGTATTTAATACATGAGCGAAACGAGAAATCTCTGCCCGAGGATTGATGCCCTTTATCTTGTAAACCCTCACATCTATGTCACGCACAAGTTCAAAAAAGGTTTTGCCGCTTGCTACTTCCACTGGTGCGAGTTTGCCAAGCATATTTCTCTTTTCAAGTGCAATAACAAGTGGATACAGTGTTTCTGACAGACCAAGAACGGCAATGATTTCATAGTACATCCCAAATTTTCCGTATTCCTTAAGCACATTTCTCAAGCTTTCAAATACGCTCTTTAAGTCTTGAACGTATGAGCTGATGAAGCTAACCAGCTCTTTTACATTTCTTTTTAAGCTCTCAATCTTATTCTTTATGTATTCAAATATCCTTTCAGGCGTTGCATCGTAATTCTCAGGCGAGAAGAGTACAAAGTGGTATCTGAGTATGCTGTCTTCTGTAAATTCTGCTCCATTTATAAGCTCAATGCGAAGTTTCTCCCCCATAGTTTTTATCTCATCATAGGCCTCAAATATTCTGCTAAAACACTCGTTTATCTCGCTACTTAAAGCCGCACCACAGTATTTGTTAGAAACATAAAACAAGTAGCTTTTTATCTTTTCGAGCACATAAAGGGGTTTACCTCTGTCGTTTATAGTCTGGAAAATCTTCATGGCCATGCTTTCGTCATCTTATATAAACTTCAGGACAAATGCGCTCTCAACGCTCTTCAGTAGTTCAACTGGGTCAACATCGGTTCAGGCTCCTCACCCTGAACGAGCTTAAAGAAAAACTCACGGTCCCTTTCCTGAAGCTCAATGCAACACCTTCCCTCCTGAAATATATAAAATCCCTTGTAAAAACGCTGATCCTCGGGAGAAAGCCTGTTTTCTACCCCAAGAGAAGCTTCTATGATAATCAGGCACAATATAAAACTTTTCTACAAAAACACCCCGAACCGTTATTATCCCTGCCATAAAAGCCCTCCTTCTCGCTATTCCTTTCTCAGCAAGTAATAAACGACAGTTTCAACAGCTACCCTAATGTCAAAGTTTACAAGCGTTATCAAAGTAATCTTACTGGTGAACCTCTACATACAACTTGCCATCGCTTGTATAGTAAGCGGAGTAAGAGATATTACTTGAAGCCTTTCTTCCATCTTTAGATTCAATTGTTAAAACTGCTTTGCATTCCGAATATTTAGCAGTGTCATCTTTGGTGAGGGTGATAAACCCCTCCAGTTTCAAAGACGTCTCATTCAACTCCTTTTCAGCACAGTCAATATACCTGCGAATCCTCTCTTTTTCACTTTCATCTTTAGCGGTCTTGAGATATTCAAGCAAAACATTTTTATCGGTAGTGTGTAAAACCACGTCTCCTGCACACATCTGAAGAACGTAAGGCCACATGATCTTCTCTTTAACTATCTGTTTAACCAAATCCTTAACACTCCCATCATCACAGCTTGGTGCACCGCTTTTACCACAACCGCACAGAAGAAAAGGCAAAATAAACACCAAAACTACCAACTTCCTGAACATCTTGCACCTCCTGCGTTTTTGCAGCATTTTACAGGAAGCCGCAGGATGGAAAACTCAAAAACGACAAGGGTGTGTCTTTTTAAGTGCTATAAACATCTAAGAGCCCGCAAAAACCTACGGCGCTGGGCAGGAGTGCATTTAGCTTCGTCAAGAGCATAAAGTATTTCTTCTCTAAATATGGGCTCTCCCTTGTATTCACAGGCTTTAGCTATGAGAAAGATCAAAGTTAATGGGTTATGACCACAACTAACAGCAGCTTCTAAGAGAAATTCAACAAGAAAACTATTTGTTATGGTTCCAAGCCTTTTTATTATTTCCTTTACCTCAGATAAAGACAGTTTTCCAAAAGCTTCTACAATTTCTCTATCTTCACACATCTCCAAGATGCTCTTTATTATATCTGCATCGTCAGCGTGTTTTAGTAACTTCTCCAAGGGAAACTTCTTTAACAAATACTCTACTTGATCTATAATCACACAAGGAGAATAAGCAATTACTTTTGCGATCTCTCTATAATTGACAGATAATTCCTCGAGATCTTTTTCTGAAATGCGTCGGTTAGTCATCAAAACAGAAAGTAGATATGCCTCTTTGCCTAAAGGAACTTCTCTCTTAATTTTCTCCAGCTTTTCTTTTGTATAGTGAGATGGATTTTGGTTTAAGCACCTTTGCCACAACCTCGCAGCCCATTTCAGTTTGGTCTTTTCGGGTATTCCTTCTAAACGCAATACCTCTTCAACATCTTTAGGTTTTACCTTGGCAGTTGTTACAAGCTCAAATAATCGCTTCAGCGTCAACATAGACTCCCTCCTTTCTGAGTCTGTCCACTTCCCAACTAAATAGAAATCCTGGATATTCCATAGCAAGCTTTTTCAAGGCGTCTTCTGCACTGTCAGCTTCCAGTGCCCTTCTAAGAACCTCTAAAGTGACTTTAGAACCCAACAACCCTCTCATTGCAAGGAGTATTCTTCTTAATACACTTTTCTCAGCAATAGATTTGGATCTTTTGTAATGCTTAAAATACATAAACATATCTTTAAGGTGTTTTTTAAGTAAAACCAGCAGCCTTTTAGTACTCCCTCCTGCTTCAAGGTAGCTTTTAAGCAAGAGCTTGCAATCCTGTGGTTTCGTAAACCTGTTATATGTATAAAGGCTTGAAATTACACCGCCAATAATATCTAAACACCCTGTCGAAGCTATGAAATCAAATAGTTCAGGCGGTGCGTAGCCAAAGGTAGTCACAAACATTCCCCCTATTGCAGACTTCATATCACAGTCGTAAGAGATTTTTCTAAAAGTTTCCCTTACCTTTTGGGCTATTTCAGGAACAGAAATCATACCCAGAAAAACCTCAACTTTTTTGTTATGGCTATGAGGACGCTCCAGTAAAAAATCCTTTAGTCCTTCTATCAATGGCATACGGGTAAATGCTTCTTTATAAATTGCCTTCATTTTACTCTCGACCATTTCGTAAAGCTCAGCGCACTCTAATATATCTAAAGCAAGCTTAAGACCTTTTAAAACCTGTGTGTAGGAAACGGATTCATCCGTTGTTAATTTCTCCAATTCGTCAATCGCTTTTTCTGAATCAAAAACTATTCTGGCTAACCAATAAGAAGCACAAAGAGCTACTTTAGCATTATTAAGATCCGTTCCCGCAAATTCGTTTTTAATTATAGTGTAAAAAGTAGACCTTAAAACTTCACCTTCCTCATAGGCAAGGAGTGCCCACTTAAAGAGGGCTTCTCTTAAAGAGGCTTCATTTTCTCCATCGCAATTGCTTTCCAGGTATAATTCTCTATTAGCTGCTCTAATCCCAGCTCTAATATCATTTTCTATAGTAGCAAAATCAAGCTTCATCAGCAGTTACCCCCCACTTTTAGTTTTTAGTTAGAACCTTTTTTCAATCCTTTAGCACTTTTTAGGTGTAACAGTGGCTTGTCTTAATAAAAGCTGAACGTAACTTATTAAGGTAATGAATAATTAGAAACTTAAAAGCGACAAAGAATGGTCTTTTTAGAAAATTAGATAATCGCTTCAGCATCAAAGTAAATACCATCCTATCTGAGTTTGTCTAACTCCCAGCCGAATAGGAATCACGGATACTCCAAGGCGGCCTTTTTAAAGCTTCTCCTAAATTATCAACATCCATCATCGCTATAAGAATAACCTTCTTATAGCAAGAAGCGTTCTTCTTAATACGCTCAGCCCCCAGGAAAGCCTCTTGTTTTATCCTTTCAACTCTTCCGAATGGCACATACAGCATCTTCCTGCAACCTACAGCACCTTTAACCTGTCTGGTACTCTCTCTAAGCTCGGAACTTTTTCAATGTTTTGGAAAGTTGGGTTAGCTGTGTATTCCAGATCAAACTCATTAGTGATTCCAAGAGGAAAATATCCAATAGTTACAGTCCAAAGTATCCACTTTGAGGTAAAGATCAGCGTGCCAAAACCAGGGTGTCAGGTAAAGTAAGATCCTTCACTGAAACAGATAGAAGTTTTAACTGAAATATGCATTTCAAACACGTATATATAAATCCAAAAACACAGCCTTTATTGTTTATTAAGGCAAGGGCCGTCACTCTTGAAGCAGCGGCCCTCACCTTGTAACGCTTCCTAAACCAACAGGCCTTTTATAAAAGATGCTATATCCTTAGTTCTACTAATCACATCTTGTTTATCAAAAGAACGCTGAGCCTTTATTTTTGTAGCTAACTGCTTTGTAATCTCTAAAAGCTGATCCTCTCTATCATAATAATCAGTTTTGTCTAAAGGAGCTTTGTTCTTCACTTGGGAATTGATAGCTTTTGAAAGTAAAGTGAGATTTCCCAACCGATCTTTATATTTTATGTAATCTCTCTCATCTGCAAATCCATAAGCTTTTACGTCAAAGTTAGGATCACGGGGCAAGATATGCTCAATGGTTAGATTCAACGAAACAAGTCTTTTCAAATCTGATAAAGAATATGCCTGACCACGAAGATGTTCAGAATATTTTATCAAAAGATATGGCACAGCTTCATTACCATAAATGTTCCTCTCAAGATGATGTTCAAACTCTCCTTCTGGCATCCACTGATTTATATAGCTTATTAACCACTTTGCTATATACTCTTCAGAAACTTCACCAGTGTTAATATCACAAGAAAAGCGGGAAATATCTGCTCTTGGATTTGTTCCTCTTGTTTTGTAAACTTTAATATCTACATCTCTTAGGATCTCAAGAAAAGTTTTGCTTTGATAACCATTAATAGAAATTCCTTTGTCTAAGAGATTCCTCTTATCAAGTGCAATAAGCAAAGGATAAAGAGTAGCGGAAAGACCTAAACACACAAAAGTTTCATAATAAAGCTTCTCTTTCTCAACTCTCCTAATGATATTTCGCAAGCTTAAAAAGCAAGAGTGCAGATTAGAAACATATGATATAATAAAATCATCTAATTTTTCAAAATCACTTTGTTGCTTCATTTCCTCAATTTTCCTCTTAAGATATGCAAAAATTGCCTCAGGAGTGGCATCATAATTTTCTTTAGAAATTAAAACAAAGTGATAGCGAAGAATACTATCTTCTGTAAAATTAATTTTCTTTATTAGATCTACACCTAACTCTTTCCCTTTCTCCTTTATTTCATCATAATATTCAAATATTTCACCAAACAAGTCATTTATCTTATTGCAATGTTTGCAATCAAAGTAGCGATAGGAGATATACATAAGGTAGCTCTTTATCTTCTCTAAATATGATAAAGGTTTTCCCCTATCATTGATAGTCTGAAAGATTCTTATAGCCAAGCCCTCTTCTTCCTCTAAAAACCGCAAAATTTGGGTTTCTCCTATTACTTTGAGAAACTGCTTAAGCTCAACATCAAGAAGATCTAACAAACGTTTAAATTCAGCCTGAGCATCTATTAGTAAACGCTGACTAATATTTAAAGGTTCCGGTGATTCTCCTTCAAGAAGTTTAAAGAAAAATTCTTTATCCTTACTCTGTGGCTGTAGACGATAACGACCATCTTCACAAATATAAAGACGCCAATAGAAGTTCCTATCATCTTCCGGAAGCCTTTCTATAACTTCTTTTAGCAGGAGCATAAGAGTAGTCAAGCGCTGTTGCCCGTCAACTACGTAATATTCATTTCTCCTAGACGTTTGTGAAAAAACTACTGTGCCCAAGAAATGTGTAATCTCGTCTTTAGTTGCTTCTACTAAATCTTGAAATAAATCCCGAACTTGCTGCTTACCCCACGCATAAGATCTCTGGTAATCTGGAATCATATAAAATTTCCCATTAAGAACGTCTCTTACACTTACCAAGGACATCCTGCCCTCCTTTTTTTAATATTTTTCTCTACCAAATCGTTTTTTATTCCATTCCTGTTGTCCAAACTTCTTTGAAAGCTCTTTTAAAATATACCACATTTCATCTTCACTTTTCAAAGTTATCTCTGCTGTGAGCTTCACCTTGAATTTTGAGAACTCGTTTTTTTCATTGAGGTCAACAATGAGAAGTTCCTCTTTCATTTTGTGATTTGGTGGCAGGTATAGTTTGTAATAGTCGTACATCTCCTCATACATGCCATGCTCTATAAAGGGCGAGTTGTCCCATTTAGACGGAGGAGTTATTTCAGCCAAAACATCCATGTCCCGTGGATCATAGCCCGTGTAAGTTGTTATCTCCATTGAAACAGGCTTTCCAGAGTCAAAGTAGATCACGGTTTCCACATCCCAGCACATTTCAGCAAACCACCTCGGAAACTTCAAAATGGTGATACTCATCTTTCCATATTCGCTTTCACACCAGTAGATTCCGCCGTGCCTTCCGCCAATTGTCTTTTTTATTCTTTCCAGCAACTCCCTCATATCCACACCACCTTCCCGTAGGGTGGTTTCATATTGTATGTCCACTCATTAAGCTGAACCGCCCAGAGTATTTTGGGCGGATGCCTTTCTGGAAAGTGGCAGCAAAGATCGGTGAAGTATATTAGCAGCTTATACTTTGAGGAATGCTGGAAGTAGTACTCAAAGACAGGCTGATAGTTTGTACCACCACCTCCTCTAAATTTTGCCCTGCGCAGTCTATTTTTCACCTCATCAAAGCTTAATCCCTGTAATTTCAGAACATCTGATATTTCCACATCGCAGAAAACAACATCCATGTCCAGTCTGTGGGCATATTTGTAGAGGGTGCTCATGAAAACACTTAGCTCCGTGTCTGATATGGAACCGCTTGTGTCTATGGCTACAAGCACCTTCTCTCTTTTTGATGCGCAAGAGGGCAAAAGCACTGGATACCCTAAGGCAAGCGCTCTCTTGTTGGGAATAAGAAAGGTGAGCTGCTCGCCCTTCAAGCTTGAGAACGTTTTTAAATACTCGTTTAAGGCTTTCTCAAAGTTGATGCCACCTGCTCGGCACATTTCCCACTCGCGCTGGAATTCCCCCTTCAAAAAGCCGTAAAACTTGGGTCCAAGTTCAAATCTCCTCACACTTTGGTCTTTCCCAAAAAGGCCATTAGGATTTCTGGGTAGCTCTACAAAAAAGAAGGAAAAACCCATATCATCGATGGTCTTCACTTTTGCCTTTATGATTTTCACTCCATTAATCTCGGTTTCGGTAAACTCTATCTTTTTCTTAAGAAGCCACCGGTATATCGCTTCAGATGGAGCACCATGTGGATAGTCCGGTATCACGGAAAGATTCACGTTACCACGTAAATGGATACTTATATCCACACCAAGAGTCTGGTTTTCTCTCACTTCATCATAAGCATTCTTAAGAAACCTCGTTACTGCATCATCGGCTGCAAGGTTCCAAACCCACCAGTGGAATTTGTCTGGAGGAACAATTTTCCTGCCCCTTTCCACATGTTCCAGCAAGATATGCATCAGCTCATGGTTGAGGATGTGGGTGATTTTGTGAAGAGGCTCTATTCTGGGAGACGAAAGCCATACCCTCTCTCCGTCAGTTCTCCCATAGTCTTTTTTCTCTACAAATTTTATGTCTACGTGATGGGTAAGAGAGGTTCCAATGGTTGTAACTGATACAAGCCTTATAACCTCTTTAGGAGACAGCGCCATTCAAGATCCTCCTCTTTAAGCCTTTGTAAGTGTTTTTGAGTATTTGCTCCTGTCTTTTGCTATCTTCAGCCTCTCCCATAAGGGCCACTGCTGCCCTCATGAGCTTTCCACACAGACTGTTCTTAAATCTGTTAAAGCTCTTCATATCTTCGCCGTATAGTCTGGCAAGATTTTCAACAAAGAGCCTTCTTAGCTTTTGAACATTGCCTTTATTAGGAATGCACATCTTACAAAACAGAACAGCTATGTCGGCATCAAGCTTGTTTACCCACTCAACCGCCTCCTTGGTAAATCTGGTAAAGTTCCCAGAGAGTATCTCCGGCCCCACCCTTCTCGACAGTATATAGCAGGCACTGACCACCTCAGCTGCTTTCATGCCTTTAGGGTCCTTTTTCACTATCTCCTCAGGCTCCTTGGAAAGCATTTCCCAATAGTCTATGAGCTTGGAGCCGTATTTAGGTCCCACAACGCCTGGAGCAACCGTTACATCGCCGGTTATCTCTATAAGCCTTGACAGCTTCTCCCATGTCCTCGGGCAGGGATACATGGAGGTTACAGGAGGATCAGGGGTGAAGAGAGCCTCAGGCTCTGCCACTATGAAGGCGATGAGCCTTTTGTCTATTCTTCCTGTCTCAAGTGCCCATTCAATGAAGGTCTCTACCTCGGGCTCGTAGTGTATCATTATGTCAAATCTGGTGGATACGGGAGATTGAAGCTCGCAGGCGCTTGCCGTTTCTATGTTGAAGTTACCTGCAACTATGAGCTTTGGGCTGTAGGACAGCTCAAAATCATGTATAATCCTGTTTGATAGGAATCTGTAAAAGTACTTTTGTATGGAACTGTCCACAAGGTGGAAGTCGTCAAAAAGCACTACATCAGGTCGCTCCTTTTCTATTCGGGCAAACCAAAAAGGCTTGGTAAATGTGGTTACCTCTGTGTCCACCCTTGGAAAGCCAATAGCAGATTCCCCCTGTTCGTATAGCCTTACCTCATAGAGGTTCAAGCCGCATTCTTTACACACTCTGTAAACTATCTCGCTCTTTCCTATACCTGGTGCTCCTGAAATTAGGATATTATCACAATAAGGAAGCACATTTTTTAACGTTTCATATAAATTTTTTGTTCTAAACATCCGCTACCCTCCCTTTACCTCTACCCTTTAGACTACCCTAAAACCTTCAAACATAAAATTTTAAAGCGACATGGTATTGACGCTCTAACCTATCAAAGGTAAGCTTTAATAGAATGAGCAAGGGCAAGAGAATAGAAAGGCTCTTTGGGATTCTCAAGATGCTTATGGATAAGAAAGAGGTCACCCTGTATCAGCTCACCCAGGCCTTTGATGTCTCAAAGAGAACTATCCAAAGGGATATTGTGACGCTCAGGAAAGCTGGTTTTCCCATCGCAAGAAAAAGTCCCAAAAGTGGGGTCTATCGTTTGGATAAGGATATCAAATATCAGGTGGAAATGTTTACAGAAAAGGAGATACTCATCCTTATGGCCATAAGGGATGCTCTCTTTTCCATGGGAAAGGGACTGTCCAAAACGGCTAAAGAGATAATATCTCGGTTGTTGGAATATGAAGACAATATTGTTAGGGTGCATCTGGATCATCCCAAGCTGCTGGATGAGGAAGATGAGGAGAAGCTTTCTGAAATTGTGAATGCCATAAGGGAAAGAAGGATTGTGTCGTTTAAGTACAGGGTGTTTTCGGAATACTCTGTTAGGGTAAAGCCTTACAGGTTGGGATTTTACAGAGGGCTTTGGTACCTGCTTGCGGAAGACAAAGGGAAAATAAAGGCCTTTGCTGTTGATAAAATGGAAGATGTAGGGATGGAGGATGAGGAGTTTGATGAGATTCCGGAAGAGGTGATACAGCTTGAGTCTTTCAGTCCCTTCTTTTCGCCCCATTTGGGAAGGGCAAAGGTGAAGATCCTTGCCGCACCAGAAGCGGCGGAGTTCTTAAAGAGGAAGCCCATTGCGCTAAGTCAAAAACTTTTGGAGGAAAGACCGGACGGTTCATGTGTGTTTGAGGTTGAGGGATTTACCTTTGCAGAGATCATAAATACCGTGGTGAAACCATGGATCCCCTATGTGTTTGTGCTGGAGCCGAAGGAGTTAGTAGAGAGTATTGTAAGCGATGTTGAAGGGTGGATTGAAAAGGCTAAAGATGCAAAAAACACCATCTTCCGCAAGCTCACACCATAAGCCAAGCTCAACCCCTCGTTGAGGTGGTCCTCCTAGTTTTTAGATCAGCTATATAATTCACAAACCACATAGCAAGGAGGGGATCACCATAGGAAGGAGAAAGAAGTACAGCGCTGAGTTCAAGGCTAAGGTAGCTCTTGAAGCTATAAGGGAGGAAAAGACCATCAACGAGATAGCCTCACACTATGGCATACATCCCCAAATGGTGAGAGCTTGGAAGAGGGGGCATTCTACCATAATTCTGAAGTACGAGGTATAAAGTAAAGAGCCATTCTAACAGGCATGGATCTGTCGTCGGTGGACTGAAACTCCACGTTGTATTTTTCTTCAGTTTCAGTATTTTAAACGATAAGTTCTACTTTCCTTTCAACCACCTTCTGAAGCTTCACATCTAGAGGCTTGAGAAACTCTTTGGAAAGCTTTTTTCCTGTTAAAAGCTCCATGAAGACAACAGGAATATCCTTAAGGAGACTTCTTATGGTTTTGTCGTAGGAGCTTGCCATGGTCATTTTCCGCTACATCCCTGCAAGGCATCAATTCTCTTAATCCATCCTACACCATCAAAATCTTTGTCTGATGAAAGAATGTATTTCATATTACGCCTTCGCATAACAAGCACTGTTATGGTGTCATTACCAAAGAGTCCGTATTCCTTTGTTATATCAAGGCTCTGAAACAAAAGCCTGCTGTCCACTGGGATGATTTCTATGTTAAGGCTGTGAAAGAATGCCACAACTTTTTCCAGATCTTCCATCAATTCTTTCACTATTTCCGGTCTTTTTTTGAGCTTCTTAAAGGTATTGCCCTCCAGGGTCTTATCCCGGCTCCTTGCTCTGATAAGCGTCATTTTAAAGAGGACTTCATCACAAACCCTTGTTGTGGTGATTAGCTTTATTTTTTAACTTCTCTACTTCCAGCTCTTATGATCTCAGAAGTCATTTCGCTGCACAGGTCTTCCATGTAGTAGATGAAGGCGTTGGAGTCTACAAAAACCGATTTTCCATACAATTGGCTAATCTTCATAGCTTAAGTCCTTAGCCTCAGCAATTTCTACAACTGTTTCTGTATCGTCTTTGAAAATCCCTTTGAATTTGCAGACTGTAAGAGCCCTTTCTCTGTGTTCTCTGTAAAGCTCAAAGGCTCTTTCCTGTATTTTCTTGTAAGTAAGCCTCTCTCCTTTTCTTTGAAGATCCTCAATAGCTCCTTTGATCCATGGCAGAAGATGGCGGGGCACCGGGTGTTTCCTCTTTCCCACTCTGTTGTGAGCCTTGGAAACACCCATACCCATCATTTCTTTGACATGAGCAATGTAACAGGTTTTAAAAGCTGAAGGCTTGCATATCTCTCATCTCCAAATCTCTCCATGCCTTAGTCTCTATACGAGAAAATATGACTCGTGAGGAATCTTAATCAATCTTTTTTTATATTAGTCTACACTAAAAGTCTCATATTATTTTAGACTATAATTTGCTTTTTCATCCTGTAATAAGCTCCATGAAGGCAACGAGAATATCCTGTGAACTACTCCAATTTCTGACAAGAGCCATCCCAGAAGACTACAAGGGTCAAAGTGGTAGAAGTGTTCAGCACGCCCGAGTCTGCTTATAAGATTTATAAGATTATTTATCTTGTGCTTGCTGAAATGAACGAGAGATGCAAAAAAGCGAGGCTTATAGGTTTTGCACAATTAAAGCAGGAGGAAGGTCTTGTGTTTAATGGCAGACGGTTAATGAAATACTATGTCCCATTTTATCCTACCAGATTCATCCGTTACTACAGCAAAAGTATATCTCTTATGGGAATCAAAGGCTATATACTCCATGTTCGCCATCCCATAATTTAGGGAGGGCACACGCTTTCATAGTATCACTTTTCTTGGCAAGCGCCTATACCTCACGGGCCATCCTTTTTACAGGAATTTTAGGACATGACCCTTCTTGGCGTAAAAGAGTTAATTTTTCTTCGTGCTATTTTCTATAAACGTTTTTTCTGTGTCCAACCCTAAGCACGAGTATTCTCTCCTTCTCAACCTCTATGTTGCATATTACTCTATAGTCTCCTACTCTATACCGCCAAAACTCTCCCAAATAACCTTTTAAAGCCTTTCCCTTTTGACAGGGATTTTCGCTCTCAGAAAGCTTTTTTAAAAACTCTAATATACGTTCAGTTTGTTTTCTATCTATTCGCTTAAGATCCTTAACAGCTGTTCTTGTAAGCTCAATCCGCCAGGCCAAGTTCTCTCTCCACTTCCTCTAAAGTTAAAACTTCCTCTTCTCCTTTCCTCACCCGTTCAAGAACAGCTGCGGAAAGGTAGTAATCCTCAAGCTCGTCAAGGTGTTTTTCAAGAAGTTCAAGGATGTAGTAAGTCTTGGTTCTTCCCGTAAATTTTGACAATCTCTCCAGCCTTTCATGTATCTCGTCTGGAAGCCTCACAGAAATTCCTTTCCACATCTCGCACCTCCTGTGTTTCATTGTAATACTTGTGTTACAACAAATCAACTGAAGGTGTTCTAAAAATATAGGGTTGACGTCAGGGGAGCCATAGTTAAACCCCCTGACATGAGGAAAAGCAAACTAAACCTAAAAACCATTTACACTGTAACCAAAACCATCATAAAAGAAAAGCCTCAAAATCTTAGAGGTCGTCCAAGAGTTTACTCTGAAGCTTTCATTGTTCTTTTTTTTACCAGACCAGAGGTTTGGAGATTAGAAAAGTAAAATCTAATGTTAGAGTGGTTGCTGTGACAGCAGTAACCTAATCAGGAAAAAAGATTGTTCTTTCTGCAGAAACAAAAGAAGCTTATGCCAGAGGGGTAAGGCATCTTTTAGAAGCGTTGAAAGAGACTTACTTTATCGCTGACAAATGCTACGACAGTATTGAGATTATGGAAAAACTGAGAAAACTTAAAATTACATCCGCTATAAGGGTAAAGGGGACCTTTAGGAAAGAGGTAAAGCATCCGTTAAGGAAGAAATCTAAGGTTTTCTGGGAAGAATATGGGAAACAGAGATACTTAATTGAAAGCTTGTTTGGAACGATAAAGCTTAAGTTAGGATCTCATTTCAAGGTGAAGGACAAAGAAATAGCACAGAAAATGGGTTTGGGGGTGTTTGTGCTGTATAACATGTATCTGTGGGTGGCTTTATTTATGTTTCTTGTACTGGTTAAACTGGCACGAGTCACCACGATTTTTAGAGATTATCTATGATTTTTCGAATAGCCTCAATTTTACCGTTGACTTCCTTACTTTAATTTCTTACTTTATATAGCATGTAATGCAATGGGAGAATGTAATATGTTTACGGCAAAGATTACTTCTAAGGGACAAATTACAATACCCGCGGGCTTAAGAAAAAGGCTCGGAAGTGACCTTGTGGAAGTGGATATGGTGGGCAACGAGATAATAATAAGACCTATTAGAAAGCCTGGCGGAGCTTTAGAAAAGTATGCTATAAAGGATAAAAGCATAGAAGAAGTAATGAAAATGGAAGAAGAGGCAGCAAAAAATGGATTTTTCAAAAAATGTAACGATTATTGATACTAATGTTGTGCTGAGGTATCTCCTCAGGGATCACGAAGAGTTCTATAGAGAAGCAGAAGCTTTATTTGACAAAGCCTTTTCCGGTAAAAAGAAGGTCCTTCTGCTTGATACCGTTATAGCTGAAGTGGTTTATGTGCTCTCCGGGCTCTATAAGGTAAAAAGGCAAGAGATAGCCCATGTGCTTAAAGAGCTTCTTAAAGCAAAAGGAATAAATGCCGTTGATAAAGACGTTCTCTTTGATGCTTTGAAGATATTTGCAGAGAAGAATCTTGACTTTGTAGACTGTCTCATATGTGCCTATGGTAGCAGATATCAAGTTATGTCCTTTGACAAAAAAGTTAGAAAGTGTGTAGATGAAATTCAAAGGTGAGAAAGATAATTGGCTACTTTGACGTCGTGGCTATGATTGAAAGGGTTAGATAATGGTAGAAGAAAAAATAACCAGATTTCTTATAAAGAGTATTATTACAGAAACGGTAAAAGAGCATGCTTTTTTCTCTTGAGAATATTATTCTATTTGGATCACGAGCAAGAGGAGATTTTGATGAAGACAGTGATTGGGATGTTTTGATAATAATAAAATGAGGATATTTCAAGAAATGAAAAATTAACATTATTCTCTAAAATATCGAAAAAATTAGCTCGGCATTTTATATCCTGTGATCTTCTCATAAGAAGCAGAAAAGAAGTCGAGAAATTCAAAAGTTACTTTTACTCTGTCACTAAGATAGCTCTTGAAGAAGGAATTGTGCTATGAATGAAGAAACAAAAGAGTGGATAATAAAAGCAAACGAAGATTATATTACAGCTAAATACCTAATTTCCCTGCCCGAAGATGAAATAATTACCAGTGCCGTATGTTTCCATTCACAGCAGTTTGTTGAGAAAATTTTTAAAGCTTTTGGTATTGTACAAAATCAAATTTTGGAGGACGCACAATCTTTCCTTACTTAAAGAGCTTTGTTCCAAGGAAGATCCTTCTATTGGAGAATTAGAAGAAGAGATGATTACCCAAGCCTTCTCCGAAATCGCTAGGATGCTCAAGCCCAAGGGTGTAACGGTTATCGTCTTCGCGCACAAAACCACCGGGGCTTGGGAGAGCATTATAAAAACCCCTCTTTCCGGTGAGCCGGTTTCCGTGCAGGAGTTGCTGGATTTCATGTGCAAGAACATAAGCAAGTATGCGCTTAGGCGTATTATGCAAAACCCAGATCTCGGTGGACTGGACCTGGCTACGAGGTTTTACCTTCTTTTTGCTGGGCTTACGGGGGCCACCTCAAAAAAAATAGTTGGTAGTTAGGAGATATGCTTCTTTCTTTAAAAAATAAAAGCTAAATGTGGTATTATAAAAAAAATTGCAATCCTGCCCTTGACGCTTTTTGTCTGCTGTTTGTGTAGAAGTGGTTTCTCTTTACAGGCTGGCAATATATATTTGACAATAATTGTTTCAATTTTTGCCCCTCCCAGTGTGGGTTTTTTATATAAGAAAGAAAAGCCTAACAGAAAGGAGAAAAGTCAGGCTTGAATGCATGTGAACCAACACTATTTAGTAGCTTTCGGTCAGGATAAATTACTTTGGATTTCAAGGAACAAACACGTTTTTGAGAGTTTTGAATAGAAAAATTTATTCTTACCCTGAATGGGTATCTACGAACCTGAATAAGCCATAGCATTCTTTGGCTTGAGCTGATTTAACTTCTCCCTAACAACTTCTTAGTTTTTGCAAGCCAATTTTAATATCTTTCAAAGAAATTCTCTCATTTGTTTTTTTGGCGTGTACTGCAAAGAGAAATAGGATCCAGGGCTTTGCAAAGATGTGTATCTCTTAATCTCAAAAAACATGGAATCCATCAGATCCAAGGAATTTAGCCCTGTAGGTATTGAAATACAAATTAGTAGACTGATCCTTGCTTGACAAGGATAATCTCATATATTGTTTATCAAAGAGTTACCAGGAGTAAAATAGGTGCAAGCTGAAAGTTCTTGAAAAATATTTTCCGAGTCTTGCTATCAAGACATGTGATGAACAAGACATATATGTAGAGGTTTTGAGATATGGTCAGACGGGTAGATGATGATTCTATGAAGAAACAAACCAATACTGAGGTTCAGGAAAGGCACGGAAGGAAACAGAGGAGAAAGAGCCATACTAATAATAACAGGGAAAGTTTTCTTGAACTGTGCTTGAGGGTGTGACTAATTTAAGAGGTGAAAAGAAAGGTTAAAGTGGTGAAAGTACTGCTCAATGCGCTTCAGTCTCTTTATAAAATCTTTTATTCTGCGCCTGCTGAGATGAACAAGATATTTGGGATTTTATTCTATTAAAACAGGGGAAAGGACTTGTACGCGATAATAGACGCAGTTAATGAGGTGTGGTCTACTCCAATAGGTGGTGACTTTAAATCTTTTATTTTAATTATAAGTATTTTGTTCTTTATGGTCGTTTGCTTTGTTGTGCCCATTCTTATCAAGTACAAGCATCATCCTCTTTTAAAAGAGCTGAAGCTGGTAGAGAGAACACTGTTAAAAATTATGAGATTTATAAACGAAGTGGAAAAAATGCACAAAGATTCTGCTGTTAAACTAAATGAGATGCTTCAGAGCTATACAAGGGAAGTCAAAGAGCGACGTTTACGGGAGATTCCAGTAGAAAAACTCAAGGACTTTGGGGTTAAAAGGGTTCCATGGGCAAATTTGAAAGCATATGGGGTTGATGATTTGAAGACGTTGAAAGATATGAAACCGAATGAGCTTTTACTTATTCCTGGGGTGGGAAAGGCTACCGTTAAGAAGTTAAAAATGGCTACTAAAGAGCTGGTCAAGCGGATAGAAAAGGAACCAATTCCTCTGCCTTCTCCTAATCTCATTGGTTCGACGGAGATGAAGATCGCAGAAGCAGCTCTTATTCTGCTACATACTAGAAGATTCTATAATCGGATCAGCTCTGAGGTGATACCTAAATATAGATTACTTTTGGAAAAATTTAAAGAATTGAGGGCTCAGGTGACTTTTTCTAGCTGGCTGAATAATCGTGAGCCTTTCGTGAATTGGGAAAAAGAAAAGCCGAAGTATATGGCTATTCTTAGAGAAGCTGACTCTTTACTTTCTGCTGAACTACTAAACGAAAGGGAGCGCCTTGTTAGTCTCATGAAGAATGGCCTATCCAAAGAAACTGTATTAGAAAATTTTCGAAAAAGAAATGCTGAATGTATTTCTTTAATAGAGCGCTATCTTTTTGAAATCTACAAAGAAGATGTTCAAAAGGTTTGCGATACTACTACTGGGAAATTACCAGCAGACATAATAGAGAAGGTACGAAAAGTTTGCCTCAACTTGAGGAAGTTAAAAGTTGTTCTTCGAAGCTATCAAGAGTTTGGGGTCAAGTACATACTGAGTCAGAAAAGAGTTATACTTGGGGACGAAATGGGGTTAGGGAAGACGATAGAAGCTCTTGGAGCTGTTTGCCATCTTAGCGAGGAAAAAAGAGGTCCGATACGCACCCTTGTAGTATGCCCTGCCAGCTTGGTCTTCAACTGGGCCTTTGAAGTTGAAGATAAAACAGATTTGCCTAAGTTTCTGATTTATGGCTCGCTAAAGGAAAGAGAAGAGGCTTTTCGAAACTGGAAAGAAACTGGAGGGGTAGGCATTACCTCCTATAACACTCTTAGTTCTTTTCCTTTGCTAAAGACAGACGCTGCTCCTAGTTTTTTAATTGTAGATGAGGCTCATTATGTTAAAAACCCACAGGCTAAAAGAAGTGTGTGGATTAAAGAGATAGCGTCTAAGGCAGATTATGTATGTCTTATGACAGGAACTCCCTTAGAAAATTACCCCCACGAATTTGTTAATTTAGTAAGAATAGTCAATCCACAGTTGGCTGATAAATTATCACTGAGCAAGGTCAGTGTCGTGTCCCCTGAAATCTTTAAAGAGAGGGTTGCTTCTGTGTACATACGCAGAAATCAAAAAGATGTTTTAAGGGAATTGCCACAGAAGGTTGAAGCTCTGACATGGCTGAAAATGGGAAATAAGGATGAGTTGGAATATCGCAAGGCGGTTCTTGATAGGAATTTTCATCGCATGAGACTTGTTTCTATTGTCGGAGCAGACGGTAATTCATCTAAAATAGCACGGCTTAAAGAGTTAATAGATGAATATCGCTTAGAAGGAAAGAAAGTTGTGGTATTTAGTTATTACTTGAAGGTACTTGAAATCATTCAAGATGTAATTGATATAATAGGTATTCTTAAAGGAGATGTTGCAGCTGCTAAGCGAGCCGAAATTGTAGAAAAGTTCCAAAAATTTAAAGGGCATGCTGTTCTTGCTAGCCAAATTAATGTTGGCGGCCATGGGTTGAATTTACACGCTGCTTCAGTTGTTGTATTAATGGAACCCCAGTTGAAACCTACTCTCGAGGATCAAGCAATTGCTCGTGTTTATAGGATGGGTCAAACCAATGTTGTTGTGGTGCATAAGTTGATAACTCAGGACAGTGTGGAAGAAAGAATCGTAAAAATTCTCCACAAAAAGAAAGAATTGTTTGATGAATATGCTCGAGAGAGTGTAGTTGCCAGTCTTGCCCGTGGGAAAAATGAGGATAAGACGCTTATTAAGATGGTTTTAGATGCTGAATACAGCCGCATTGTAGAAGAAAAGGAAAGCGCATGAAAATCACCTTGTTTGGCTTTATACTAAAGTGGTTTTGTCTATTTGGAAAGTGTCTTTAAATCTTGACCGCTAAATATCTTCAGTTCCAAGCTCTTTCAAAAATCTCCTATACAACCTTTCAATAAACTGTTTTTGTACGGTTATTATTTGAAGAACTATGTATCTCAACAACTTCTCTTGTATTTTTAACGAAAAAGCTTTCATCGAAGCTATTTAAAGAGCTTGGAAAAATATTGTGTAAGATTAAGTAGATATGGAAATGAAGACAAAAAGCAACTATCCTTTTTTTGAAAAGTGGTTTGAGGAAATGGTAAAGACTGTCCAGGAAACTGTAAAGAGGAA
>NZ_JALVIW010000037.1:0-13949 GCF_027028515.1 Desulfurobacterium sp.
TTCCTTGACATTCTTCTATGTATCTCCTAATCGTTTCAGCAGATACGTTTCCAGCAGTTCCAACGTAGTAAGATGGTGTCCAAAGGTGTCCACCCCAAAGCTTTTTCTTAAGTTCTGGAAACTCCTTAAACAGTTTCCTTGCTGTTATTCCTTTGAACAGCTTCACAAGGGTTGCAGGAGCAAACTTCGGATGTGCAGAGACGAAAAGGTGGACGTGGTCGGGCATTATCTCAAGTGCAAGTATTTCAAAACCATACTTATTCGCTATCTCGTGAATTAGGGCTTCTAATCTCTTTGCTGTTCTTCCTACCAAAATTGACTTCCTGTATTTTGGTATCCAAACTATATGGTATGCTGTGTGATAGACACAACCCTTAGTGCGTTTAGCTTCTATCATACTCTTATGGTATATTACCGCTGAGTCTAAGTCAACACCCCTTCGGGGTGTCGGGCTGTATCTCCGCTTTGAAAAGCGGGGTTTTAGCCCGTGGTTTTTCTATAAAGATACAGGGAATAAAGAAAAAGTTCAGAGTTTTAGGACTCCACCAGATACCTGAAAATTCGGAACCTGCAAACGCTCAATTAGTCAAAAAACCATCAGGATACTACCTCTACCTAACCTGCTACCTGCAAAAAGAAAAAGCATTAGAAGAAATCAAAAAGAAACAAACCAGACAACCTATTGGAATAGACCTTGGAATAAAACACCAGATAACCCTATCAAACGGAGAAAAAATAAGCTGGTATGCAGAAGAAACAAAAAGACTCAAAAAACTACAAAAAACACTCTCAAGAAAACAAAAAGGAAGCAAGAACTACTTTAAAACCAAGCTGAAAATTCAAAAAGAGTGGGAATATATTCAGAACAAGAGGAAAGACGCCCTCAACAAAGCCATAAGCCACCTGAAGAAATTCTCCCTGATAGCAATTCAAAACGACTCAATAAAAGGCTGGCACGAAGGATATTTTGGAAAACAGGTTCAAAACACGGGGATAGGAGGAATAACTGCAAGGCTGAAACGCCTTGCGACTCTTATTCCCGTGTTCTTTGTTGATAGATACGAACCTATCACACAAGTTTGTTCTTTTTGCGGACACAGGCAGAAAATCCCTCTATCAGAAAGGACATACAAATGTCCTCTCTGCGGAAAAGAGATAGACCGGGACGTTAACTCTGCAAAGAACATACTCAAGATAGCGGTAGAGAAACTCAAAGGAGAAGGAAAACTCCTTAAAACCCTACCCGTGGACTGCGGGGAAGTAACGCCTGTGGAGTGGGCAATAACCCACGGTGAAGCAGGAAGCCTGCCACTTTAGTTAGGAGGATGTCACAGGGAGAATTCTTCACCTAAATAGACTTTTCTAACAATTTCTGATGCAGCTATCTCTTCAGGTGTTCCTTCGGCTAAAACTTTCCCGTGACTTATTATGTAAGCTCTGTCTATGATTTTAAGTGTTTCTCTAACGTTGTGGTCTGTTATCAGTATTCCAATACCTCTATGTTTCAGGCTTTTTATCAGCTTCTGAATATCGGCGACTGCGATGGGGTCAACGCCTGCAAACGGTTCGTCAAGAAGCAAGAAACGGGGATTTATCGTTAAAGCTCTTGCTATTTCAAGTCTTCTACGTTCTCCGCCTGAAAGAGTATCTGCTCGATTTTTTCGAAGGTGTTCTATTCCAAACTCCTGAAGTAGAAAGGTTGTCTTTTTTTCTATCTCTCTCTTAGGATAGTTATGCATTTCCATAACGGCTATCAGGTTCTCTTCAACGGTTAGTTTCCTGAATATTGAGGCATCCTGTGGAAGGTAGGAAAGCCCTTTTCTCGCCCTTATATATGTTGGGTCGTTTGTTATCTCTTCTTCGCCGATGAAGACTCTTCCGCCTTCCGGTTTCACCAGACCTATAATGCAGTAAAAGGTTGTAGTTTTGCCGGCGCCATTTGGCCCTAATAGACCTACAACTTCGCCCTCTTCAACCTTTAGCGATACATCTTCTACAACGGTTCGCTTTCCGTACACTTTTTTTATGTTAACTGCTGAGAGAACGTTGAGGTCAATTTTATTTAACTGTGGCATTTACTGTCTCTCCAGGGAATATAATCGTTTTTACTTTTTGCTTTATACCTTCCACTATGACGTTTCCGTCTTTAAATGCGACGATTCTGTCACCTATAATAACGTTTTTACCTTTCTTTAATGTTGCGTTTCCTATAAGAACTATCTTTTCCTGGGCGGGGAAGTATTCTAAACGGTCACATTTTCCATTTCCCTGTTCACTTTTTAATGTGACATTCCCTATCATTTCAACTTTTTCTATTACCTTTCCTGTTCTATCAAAATGGATAATCAGCTTATCGCCGGTAATTGTTATTTTGTCATGTTGAACAATTACGCTGCCTATATATATTGCTGTGTGTTTGTTTTTATCGTAGATTAGCTGCCTTGCTTCAACGACAATTGGAAGGTTTTTAAGTTCAGTATTTCTTGCAAATCCGCTGTGCGGTAGTAATGTTAAAACCAAGATAACTGCAAGGAAAAGTCTTTTTATCATTTCTCCTCCGAAGGTTTTATAACTGTTTTTACCGTTTTGCTAATTATAACCTTTCCCGTTTTGAAGTTGATGGTGCAGTTTTTCCCTTCTATTGTGTATCCGTTTAAAAATTTAACGTGGCAGTTTGAGTTTGAGTGGAAAATCTGCCGTTTACCGTCAAATCTCCCTTTGGGAATTTCAGCGTAAAAATCCTGTCCTTTTAGTTTAACCTTTTCAAAGGTTGCCCTGTTTTCCTGCTTATAGTATATGGCTTTTTTAGCTGTTATGGTAACAGGATTTTTGGTGTTAACGATAAGTATTGGATTTATGAGGATTATGTGGTTGTCTATGAACTTTGCTTCATGTGCTTTTAGCTTCCATTCAGTCTGATTGTTTTTTTCTTGTGAGAATACAAAGTCCCTTATTATCTGTTGTTTTGTCTTTTTTATATGAACCTCTGGAGGTGGAGCATCCCTGCGGAACATTATAAGAAGCAGGGGAAGCAGTCCTGCTATACCTATAAAAACGGCAATTCTGAATAGCTTTTCTCTCACCCGATTTCACCCACTATCCGCTCTATGAATTCTCTCACTGCTCCTTTCCCGCCTGGATATACACTTACAAAGTCGGCCTCTTTTTTGACTTTTCTCACCGCGTCAATCGGTGCTCCGGAAAACCCGGACTTTTTTATCAGGGGTAAGTCAGGAATATCATCGCCCATGTAGGCTACTTCATCGTAGGTAATGTTAAAACGGTTAACGAGTTCGTCACAAACACTCTCTTTATCCTGGATGTTTTGAAATACGTATTTTATTCCTAATTCCTTACACCGCTTTTCTACCATTGAGGATGTTCTTCCTGTGATTACCGCTATTTCAATTCCCTGTGAGAGAGCATACTTTATCGCGAAGCCGTCTTTAACGTTGAATCTTTTGTACTCTCTCCCTTCGCTGTCATAGTATATGGAACCGTCGGTAAGAACGCCATCAACGTCAAGAATAATTAATTTAATGTCCATCTTAAATCCTCCTACCCAATATGTCGTGCAGGTGAATGATGCCTTTTAAATTGCCAGATTCATCAACGACGGGAAGAACTGTAATCTTGTAACGTTCCATTATTTCTATGGCTTTTTCGGCAAATGCCTTTTCTTCAATAGTCTTTGGCGAAACGGTCATAGCCTCTTTTACTTTGGAACTGATGTTGCCACCCTTTTCAAAGAACCGTCTCAGATCACCGTCAGTCAGTATTCCTGCAAGTTTCCCATTTTCAACGACCAAGGTTGCACCTAACTTTTTTGACGATATTTCATATATCGCGTCTTTTATCGTGGTTTCGGGAGAAACTATTGGAACATCTTCGCCTTTCCTCATCAGATCTTTTATTCTGGAAAGTCTGATTCCCAATTTGCCACCTGGATGGAACCTTGCAAAGTCTTCGCTTTTAAACCCCTTTTCTACCATGAGAGCAGCAGCTATTGCGTCACCAAGAGCAAGCGTTGCTGTCGTTGTGGTCATAGGGGCAAGTCCTAATGGACACGCTTCCTTTTTTACATTAAGGAAAAGACTTACATCACAGAGTTTTGCAAGGGAAGATACAGGATTATTCGTTATTGCTATTGTGGGTATTCCAAAGCTTTTTATTATAGGAATAATGTTTAAAAGTTCTGCAGTCTCCCCACTGTTAGAGATGGCTATTACTGTGTCATCTCCTTTTAACATTCCAAGATCTCCATGGACAGCATCTGCTGGATGGAGGTAGAACGAGGGAGTTCCGGTGCTTGAGAGCGTTGCAGCTATTTTTTTACATATAAGACCCGATTTTCCCATTCCTGTAAGGACAACTCTTCCTTCTGTTTTCAGCAGGATACTTACGGCTTTAACAAATTCAGTTCCGATGCTTTCTGACAGGTTGATTAATGCGTCGCCTTCCTCCTTTAGTACCTGCTTTCCGATTTTAAGGATTCTCTCGCTCACTTAGGGACTCCTTATTAGGTATAATTGAATTAATTGCTGTTAGCGTCTGCTTATATTACTATATGTCAGCCATAATTTTACAACACAAATTCCGACTGCAGAGGTAGTTTTCGTTATGGAAATAAAACCTGGATTACAGCAGCAGCTTGCTCTTGAGCTTAAACTGACTCCTGCACTCCTTCAGAATATAGAACTTTTGCAGCTTCCTGTGCTTGAGCTTGAAAATCTTATTAAGGATGAGATAGAGGCCAATCCACTTATAGAACTTGAAGATGAGGTAGAGGAAACTCATAGGGAGCAGAAAGAAAATGTTGAGAGTGTCTGGGATTTTGTCGTTGATGGGGGTAACATCTTTGTAAAGGATGATTCGGAAGTTTTTGATCCACTGACTATTAAGGCATCTCCAGTTTCTCTTCGTGATAGGTTGTTAAAACAGGCGCATCTTGAGTTTGAAAAGGATGAGTTTGAGATAGCTCGTTTTATTATTGATAACCTTGATAGGAAGGGTTTTTTAGCCATTCCTGTTGAAGAGGTAGCCCGTTCCCTTTCTGTTCCTGTTGATAAGGTTGAATCTGTCAGGAAAAAAGTTATGCACTTTGACCCTGTCGGTTGCGGTGCTGTTTCTTTAGTTGAATGTCTTAAGGTTCAGGCTGAAGAGCTTGGTGTTGCCGATAAATTTATCAGGGCCATCGAAGATATGGAAACTTTGAGAAAAAACAGGAAGAGGTTTCTTGAAAAGACCGGATTGACCGAAGAAGAATTAGATGAATTTCTCAATATCTTGAAGCATCTTGATCCACAACCCGGGATGGAAGCTGAAACGGTGAGGATTACGCCTGATTTGATTGTCTATCTTGAGGGTGATAAACCGATTGTTAAGATTCTTAAAACTAAAACTTTTAGTTTTAGAGTAAATTCTTCGTACCTTCGTTCTGCCGATACGGAAAAGCTTAAAAGGTATCTTACTGAAAAGTATCAGAGGGCGCTTAACCTGAAAAAGGCTATTGAGCAAAGAAATGCTACTCTTAAAGCCATAGGTGAGGCTGTTTTTTTTCATCAGATAGATTTCCTAAAACGCGGTGAATCTGCTATAAGGCCGTTATCCTATAGGGAAATTGCGGAAAAGCTTTCCATTCATGAATCAACCATAAGTCGCGCTGTAAAGGACAAGTTTGTTGAAACACCTTTTGGAGTTTACCCGTTTAAGGTTTTCTTTAGGCGTTCTGTTTCAGGTACTAGCGTTGATGTTATAAAGGAAGCTATAAAGGAAATTATTGAAACTGAAGATAAGAGGAAGCCTCTCAGTGATTCCAAGATAGCGACTATGCTTGGTAAACGTGGTATTAAGATAGCAAGACGAACTGTTGCAAAGTATAGGGAGGAGATGGGCATTCCCGGTGCTTTTGAGAGGAAAGAAAAATGAGATATCTCCTTGAAAAGTGCCGAAACGAATATCCAGAAAGCTGGCAAAGGGCACTTGATATTATTGAAGAAGGTAAAGAGAAACTTCCGAATGTTAGGAGAGCCCTTATACTTGTTGATAAACTTAGAGAAAGATTTCCTGAAGGCTTACCCGATTTTTTGCAGGATGAATTTTTAGAAGACCTTATAAAACTTTTCTCTTTTTCTCAATTTTTGGGTGATTTTTTCGTTATCCATCCTGAGTTTATTCCAGAGCTTAAAAATATCTACAAAAAGAAGCTTTCACCTGAGGATTTTGTGGTTTCCGGATGGAAAGAAGGGGACGAAGCGGGCTTTAAACGACTCATAAGATTTCACCACCGTCTTCACATGGGCAGGATTGTTTTGAGAGATATCTGTAAGATGGATTCGCTTATCTTTTTAACGAGAGATGTCACTCTCTTGCACGATTCCATTATGGGGGCAGCTTTTGAATTTGCAAGAAGTGTGATGGAAAAGCGGTATGGAAGGCCTGAAAACAGTGACTTCTGTATCGTTGATATGGGGAAAGCTTCAGGTTTTGAGCTTAACTACTCTTCCGATCTTGACGTTATATACGTTTACCTTTCAAGATACGGTAAGACTTCAGGCGGAAGCTATGGAAAGCTTGATAATCACGATTATTTTTCTCTTCTTTCTGAATACATTACAAAGCTTGTGACGGAAACCACAAAAGATGGAAAATGTTTTGAGATTGATTTAAGACTTCGTCCAAACGGAACAATGGGACCTATCTGTAACGACATAGAGGCCCTTGAAGAATACTACACTGCTGTGGCAAGACCCTGGGAGCGGTTTGCCCTTCTGAAATCAAGACCTGCTGCTGGTGATTTGAAGGTGACAGGTGTTGAGTTTGAGAAATTGATAACACCTTTTGTTTACAGAAAGTACATTGATTTCACTCTTATAGAAGAGGTTTTAAGGCTTAAAGAGCTTATAAAAGCAAAAGTGTCTAAAAAACTGAACAAGATAGATGTTAAACTTGGCGAAGGTGGCATTAGGGAGATAGAGTTTATTGTTCAGGCTTTTCAGATAATTTACGGTGGAAAAAATAAAAACATTCGTTCGCGAAACACACTTATCGCCCTTGATAAGTTGAGACGTTGGGGTTTCCTTACAGAAGTTGAATATAAAACACTGAAAGAGAGCTATGAGTTTTTGAGACAGACAGAACACATGATTCAGGTAACTCACTTTCGACAGACTCAGACTTTCCATCCAGAAAGTGAAGAGGCAGAAGAACTTGCCTTGAAGATGGGCTTTTCAAGCAGAGAAGTTTTTGTCTCTAAGTTAAGAGAGACTATGGATGCTGTTCACTATCTCTTTGACAGGTTTTTCCCGACGGAAAAGAAGAAAACGCTTTCATCTTTAACTATTGAGGACTTAAGACGTAAAGAGTTCTTTGAGCCAGAAGAAATAAAAAGGTTCATAGATTACCTTTTTAACGGAAAATTGCTATCTGCGGAAGCTCAGAATCAATTGGATTTAATGGGTGATACTTTTATAGATCTCATATTTGAGATGCCCGATTCAAAGCTGTGCATGAAGAATCTTGTATCTTTTCTTGAGAAGGAAGAGGGGAGGATCTATTTCCTTTCTTACCTAAAGCAGATAAATACGCTAAAGGTTCTCCTTATGCTTCTTTCTCTTAAAGACTTTTTCATAAAGCGGTTTGTTGAAACGCCGGAGATAATGGAGTATCTCTTTGATCCTGAAGGTATAGAAAATCCCAGAACTGTAAATGCGGTGAGGGAAACATTTCAACTGTTAAACAACGATAGACTTTCAAAGAATCTTGAAGAAGTTAGGGTTGTATTAAGGAAGCTTCTTGGAAGAACTGATATGGAGGCTTTCAATAAAGAGCTTACAAATGTAACGGACGTTGTTTTACTTAAAATTTATGAAGAGATGAATCCGCTTTTTGCAGTTGCTTCACTGGGGAAGTTTGGAAGCAAAGAGATGAACGTTGGTTCTGACCTTGACCTGCTTTTCATTTTTCAAAATGAGAAGGATAAGGAACAGGGAATCGGTTCTATTCCTGCTTTTATTGAGAGGTTGAGGGCGTTTGGCTATGAGGTTGATACCAGGTTGAGACCTTTTGGTGAAAAAGGAGAGATAGGTTTTACTATTCGCTACATGAGAGAATATTTTTTCGAGTCTGCAAGGGTATGGGAAAGGCTTGCTTATACGCGCTTCAGACTTATTACCGATGGTGTTCCTTTTCGTGAAGAGGTTGTTTCTGCCGTTGATGACTTTCTCTTTTCTGTTCCTCTGTGCGTCGATACATGGAAAGAGATTAAGTTGATGAGAGAGAGGCTTGAGAGAGAGCTTGGGAAGAAAAGTTTCATTAAATATGGAAAAGGTGGTATTGTGGATTCTGAATTTATAGCTTATACCTATCAGCTCTTTTTGGGAGAGAAGATAGGAAATGTTTACAGGGTGCTTAAAAAGCTGTCTGATGAGATGGGTAAGGACTTTTACACTGTTTTTTCACTTTTGAGGGAGGCAGAAACGGAAAAGAGATTTTACGGCAAGTACATTAAATTTAAAAATGCTGAGAATCTAATGGAAAAAAATAGAAAACTGTATCTGGAGTTTTGTGAATGGATAGAAACTTTAACGAGTACGCACAGGAAATAATTAAGTATATTGCTGAAACATTTCCTAACCTGTATTTTAGAGGAAATGACGATTTGAAAATTATAAAGAGATGGTACTATTTGGCCATTCCAGAGACATTTATTATGAAGTGTGTTACGGAAATGGAGGGGGATTCTCCAAAAACGCTCAGGGAACTTGGTAAAAAAATAGAAAATCTTTTTAAAATTCAAAAGAAAAAAGAGAGAGAAAAGATAAATAAATTGTATAAATCACCGCTTTCGGCTGCAGAGCGGTTGCAGTATCTTTATGATATTCTTCAGGGGATTCTTTTATCTCTTCCAGTTGATAATGTTTTAATACTTGAAAAATTAAAAGATATATCAGAACTTGATGGCGACTTGATAGAAGAGGCATTAGAAGGTTTTGAGGACGATTTTTTTGCTTTTTTTATTAAATATCTTCCAGAAAAAGAAGAGATATTAAAGGAAGCTGCTGCTAAATTAGAGAGATACAGGTTTTATTGGGATGAAAAAATTTATAAAATAACTTATAAGGCGCTTGTCAAGAAAATGTTAAGGGAGCGGTATGAAATCCCTGAATTTACAATCGTTGTCATTGATTGATTATCCTGCCGGTCGGGAAAGTGTTATTCTTAGAAGATTGGAAACACTTGAGAATCTTGAAGTTGAGCTTAATGATTTTGTTGCCAAAGGGTATAGAGGAACCGTTTTTTCCGGTTTCATAAAACCTTCTGATCCATTTACCATTCCTGTTAAAGTAGCGATAAAGTTTGCAAGGAGTGATGCCGGTAAAGAACAATTTCTCTTAAAAGAGGCAAGAATTCTTGAGTACCTTGAAGCTAAGTCTGTTGCTCCTGTTGTTTACTATTACGATGAAGACATGATAATCATGGAATACGTGGACGGTTTCCCGTTCTCTTTTGAAAGATTTTTCTCTAAAGAAAAATTAGTGAATGTTATAAGAGAGATTTTGGAGAAGTGCTTTATCCTTGACAGGGCAGGAGTAAGCCATTCTGAGTTAAAAGGTGAAAAACATATAATTTTGACGGATAGGGGAGTTAGATTCATAGATTTTGAAAGTGCCCGATTCACAGATAGTCCAAGAAACCTTCTCCAATTTCTTGGATTTCACATTATCAGGAAGCCTGAAAGGCTCGCCTTCCTCGGTATAGATAGAAACATCATAAAAAAAGCCATAGGATTGTATAAAGAAAATCCAATTTCAGGATTTAAAGAGATTCTGGGTCTATTTCATATTTAAATCTCTTTTCTCTAATAATGTTTAAACATATCTAATTGTTTTGATTTCTCAATTAATCCTATGATAAAATTGCGCAACATATAAAAACCGAGGGAGGCATTATGAAAGTAGCGGTTTACGGTTTTGGCAATCAGACCTATTACAGAGAAATTTTAAAGGTTCCTGAAACTCTTGGTGGTGAGCCGCCATACGGTGGTTCCAGAATGGCACTTGAATTTGCTCAGGCAGGACACGAAGTTTCACTTGCCGATCCCCGTATTGAAACTATTGATTCATCCTTTAAACAAAAGCTTATCGATGCAGGTATAAAGCTTACAGGCGATGATGTTGAAGCAGCAAAAGATGCTGATGTTGCTGTTCTCTTCACGCCTTTTAGAAGTGGTCTTACCGTGAAGATTGCTGAAAAAATTATTCCTTATCTTGGAAAAGATGCAGTAATTGCGACTACCTGCACAATGCCTGTGCTTGTTCTTGAAACGTCTGTTAAAAATATTCTATTTATGGAAGATAGGGAAGACATTGGTTTTTCAACTCTTCATCCAGCAGCTATTCCGGGAACGCCCCAGCATACTCATTATTTTATTGCTACAAATGAGCTTTTGGAAGAGCAAATTGTTAAACCTGAACAGATAGAGAAGCTTAAAAAGTTAGCAGAGGATACGGGAAAAGAGGCTTATTTAATTCCTGCAGAGCTTATATCTCCTGTTGGTGATATGGGAGTTGTTGCCACAGCCTCAGCAGCAGTTAGTGCTCTTGAGTATTATGCTATTTCAAAGAGTGTTTTGAAGACAACAAAGGCAATGACTGAGTTTCAGCTTGCACAGGCTTTTCAGGCTGTTTCAAGCATTATTGCAAAGTACGGTATAGAGGGACTTGTAAAGTTTTTAAGTACAGGTGCTCTAAAAAAATCTTTAAAGTCAATGCTATTTGACAAGAAAGTGCAGAAAGTTTCTTTTGCTGCTATGGATTTCCTTGAGAACATTTCTGATGTAGAGGCAGTTATAGGTAGTCTTGACGGTATGGCTTCATGTTTTGAGCCAAAGGAGAAAACTTTCCTTTCGGCACCTTCTCCAATGCTTATATCCTATATGGAAGAGCTTGCCGGTAAAGATGTTACAAGAGGAATTGTAAGAGAAGCACTTAAAAAACTTTATCAGGGTGAAGGAAAATAAAGGAGGTAAATTATGGCAAGCAAAAGAGAGTTATTAGAAGAGGTTTTGTCATCTCTTGCCGATTCACTTGGTTCAGATATACTCGGTACCCTCGTTGCAACGCCTGACGGACAGGTTGTCGTTTCAACGATGGTTAAGGGAGGTTTGAGTGCTGAAAAGCTTGCAGCTATGGCGGCTGCTGTTGTTGGTACGTCTGATAGGCTTTCGAAGGTTGTTGAAGCTGGTGATTTTGAAGATGCACTTATAAGATGTTCTTCCCAGAATATTCTTACTAAGAAAGCCGGAAGAAGGGCTATTCTTGTTTGTGTGGTTAAGTCTGATGCAAATGTTGGACTTTTAAATCTTGAAGTTGAGGATGCCATAGAGAGGATTCAGTCTATTCTTGGTGCTTGATGTAAGGGCGGCGCAAGCCACCCTTTTTTATCCAAAGACTCTGTTAAAGATGTAATCAACGTGCTTTGTGTGGTATGAAAGGTCAAAAATGTCCTCTATCTCCTCATCTGTTAGAACCTTTTTAACTCTTTCATCATTTTTCAATAACTCTTTAAATTCAGCACCTTCGGCCCATACTTTCATCGCATTTTCCTGAACAATTGCATAGGCTTCTTCCCTTGTTAGACCGCCTTTCTCTATCAATGTAAGCAGAACTCTCTGAGAAAAGACAAGTCCTTTGAGAAGATTTAGGTTTTTCATCATGTTTTCGGGATAGACTGTTAAGTTTGATATAAGCCATTCAAATTTCTGGAGCATGTAGTCTAAAGCTATGCAGGCATCCACAAAACTTGTTCTTTCTGTTGAAGAATGGCTTATGTCCCTTTCGTGCCAGAGGGCTATATTTTCCATACCTACGATAGAAGCACTTCTCACGACGCGTGCCAATCCACACAGCCTTTCAGAAAGGATAGGATTCCTCTTGTGAGGCATTGCAGAAGAGCCTTTTTGGCCTTTTCTGAACGGTTCTTCCACTTCTCTTACTTCTGTTCTTTGAAGATGCCTTATCTCTGTTGCAAACTGTTCTATAGAGCTTGCAATGAGACCTAATGTGTTTAAGAATTCAGCGTGTCTGTCTCTTTGGACTACCTGGTTTGAAACTTTTGCATGACCTATGCCGAGCTCTCTGCAGGCTATCTCTTCAACTCTTGGATCTATGTTGGCATAGGTTCCAACAGCACCAGAAATTTTCCCGACAGCAGCTCTTTTTACGGCTGCTTCAAGCCTTTCTCTGTTTCTTTTCATCTCTTCGTACCAGATAGCTAATTTGAGACCAAACGTTATAGGTTCTGCGTGTATGCCGTGAGTTCTTCCTATCATTACGGTGTATTTGTGCTCAAGAGCTCTTCTTTTTATTGCTTCAAGGATTCTATCTATGTCCTTTAGGAGTATTTCGCCAGCCTCTTTTATTTGGATTGCAAATGCGGTGTCAAGCATGTCTGAGGATGTCATGCCAAAGTGTAAATACTTGGCAGCATCACCGACTATTTCTTTTATGTAGGTTAAAAATGCTATAACGTCGTGGTTTGTTATAGATTCAATCTCATTTATCCTGTTGATATCAAATTCTTTTTTGCCTTCTATGTACTCTTTTGTCTTTTCTTCAATTGTTTTAAGTGCTTCTTCAGGAACTTTGCCAAGTTCAACCCATGCTTTCGTTGCGGCGATCTCAACCTTTAGCCATGTTCTGTATTTGTTCTGTAAATCCCAGACAGAGCTCATTTCTGGAAGTGAGTAACGTGCTATCATTTGACCTCCGTTTTTCTTTTCAGGTAATTTTTGCGTTTTTGAGAAGGTGTTTGAGTTCTATCGTGAGGTTTAGCATAAGCTCTTTTGCGAATTCTGTCTTTCCTTCAAATCCAAATACGGCAAGTTTCTCTGTTGCTCTTATAATGTAGAAGGGTAGGACAGGAGATTTCACACCCATTGCGGGAAAGTATAGCCTGCCGTTTATCTCTTTGTTTTCGGGAAATGCAGGAACTGAATCGCCTACCGTTTCAACGGCAATTGCCTCAAAAGAAATATCTCTAAGCTTATAGATGTCAGGAACATCGTTTATTGAAGATACAAAAAAGCCTTTGTATCTACCTATAAAGGGGAGTCTTATCGATTTCCTTCTATTTTCAAAAACTGTAACTTTTTCTACATTTAAAATGTTGCCATTTATAGATTTTATGTCGTAAACTTGAACCTTGTTTTGTGTGTCTATAAGTTTCAATCCTTTTGAGGTATCAATGAAACGGAGAATTTTAGTTGCTGGAACAACTACTTTTTCTCCTTCAAATTCAACATTAATTGGGAAGTCGGCTTTCGGTAGAGAAGGTATATCCAGAGTGAGAAAAGCAATGGTTTTCATAAAGCCCTCTATCCAGTTTAGTTGTCACCTGTCTCTTTTAATTTTATAACATTTTTTATCTCTTCGGGAGTAAAGTAGTAAACGGTGGAACAGAAGTTGCAGGTTATCTTTGCTCCTCCCTCTTTTATGAGCTGTTCAAGTTCTTCAATGGGTAACATCATTAAACTTTGCATGGCTGTTTCTTTTGAACATCTGCACCTGAATGAGAGCTCTTTCAGGGCTAAAACTTTTACTCTAAATCCTTTTAATACCTCCTCTATGATGTCTTCAGGTCTTTTACCGGATGTTAGCATTTCGGTTACCGGGGGAAGGTTTTTAACAGTTTCTTCTATCTTTGCGATGTTTTCTTCTTTTGCCCCTGGCAGTGGTTGAACCAAAAATCCGCCAGCTGCTTTGACTTTTCCGTCTTTTCCGATAAGGACACCTAATGAGACTGCTGAAGGTATCTGCTCAGATTTTAAAAGGTAGTAAGCTATGTCTTCTGCTATTTCCCCTGATATGAGAGGAACGGAGCTTTCGTAAGGTGTTTTCAATCCCAGATCTTTTACAACCGTTAGCGTTCCCTTTCCCACAGCACTTCTA